>DLVS01000675.1 GCA_003445095.1 Verrucomicrobiales bacterium | reverse complement strand
GCACTGGCAAAAACATGCCCGATGACCGCAGTTTCCCCCACCGGAGTAACACTGGCGGTGTCGAAATCGATTTGGCCGATGCTCCCTGGTTGACCGTTCCCGGCTAAATCGAGTCGGCGGCCCAAGTCGTCCCGCGTATCGCCTGGATCAATCGTGACGCGGACGCGGGCGCCATCGGGTAAGTTCTCCAGCCCGAAAAGAGTGACGGACCGTCGATCGGACGCGAGTTCCACCCGCGAAAGAAGCTTCCGGCCGCCAAACGTGGCATAGACGTTCGCCGTAGAAAACGTCGCTCCGCTGGACACCGGTCGAGTGAATCGGAAAACGGTCTCTCGGGTAACCGATACGCCGTCTTCGCCATTGAACGGGGAAGTCGAGGCCAGAGTGGTTAAGGGCACTTGCTGGGACTCGTAAACTTCGAGATAAGTCTTACCCCCAGCTCCCGGAGCCAAGGTATTGGCATCCGCTGAGTTAAGCGGGTTCAGCCCAGTCGTACGAAGCTCATAAACATCGTCAATCCCGTCGCCATCGGAATCCAACGGCGCGTCCGCGGGAACTTCGCGAACCCGGAAGAATCTCGTGGTCGCCAAGGAAGCACTGTCGTGGAGCAAACCCGAATCCGCGGCACCCAAAGCGGCATCGCGGGCGCTAATGATGGATTCCAAACGGTCGCCGCGCAGAAGGAGGTAGTAGGAGTTCGTGTTGGATGTGTGACTGACGAACACGGACCCGTCGGACTGCGGGAGGATGCCAGTCAAGCGAACGTCAGCCGCTCGACTGGAGTTGGAGAGTTGGCAGATCAGCAAACTCAATCCGGCGGCAAATAAACGACGACTCATGGGCAGCAACGACTCCACCAACTACAGCGCAGAAACCTAGCAAACATTACGAGAAAATTCAGCCCCATTCTTGCCCCAGTCCCGAAGCCGCCGAAGCCGCTTGATGATCGACAAGCGAAACCGCTCCATCTCACCCGGGCTGCGCGATGCATGTTGCGTGCCCGGCTTCTCGCCAATCGACGTCGCTCCTTGCACTGAAGTCCGCCCGCCATCCATTGTTAGCGCCCTGTGGTTCTCAGTCCGTTCCGCCATCCAGCGGACACTTTGTCTTTCGCCAATGAGGTTTTGTGGCATTACCGACGCGATCCGGTTACCGGGCGACAGGTGCATCAGCGACGCGTTCCAGCACCGACGTACACGCTGCGTTGTTTCGTCCTCGCCCGAGCGGTGCGCCAATTTCACGCGCATGCTCGCTTTGACTCCGCGGCACCTGCGTTGGACGAGGGTGAGTATCGTCGCCGCGTGCGTGAGGTAATTCGGAGCAATCCACGCACACGTCGGCCTGCCGACGCCCGGGTCTTGTTTCCAGGGTTCGCTTGCCTACGGGACTTTAGTCAACGCTGGGAACGTCTTCTAAAGGCGGAAGCCGGTGGCGCCTGGCGCAGTTATCTCCAACGTGGGCATTGGCGAATGATCTTTCCGTTTTCCCGAACCGGCCAAGCGAAAGAAGCCGAGCGCTTGGTGCGGGCCGTCCACACCGGCGAAGCGGTGGTGGCCCATGTCTTCACGTTTCCCGCACTAACGTTGAACCACGCGTTGGTCCTAGCGACGGCGACCGAAACGCCGGCTCGCGTTACGTTCGAGGCCTACGATCCCAATCAACCGAACACGACCGTTGCCCTCACTTTTGACCGGGACCGACGTCAGTTCACGCTGCCGCCGGTTGATTATTTCATCGGCGGCCCCATCAACGTTTACGAGGTGTATGCGGGTTTCTTGCGTTGAGACGCGGAGCGGAGGGCGTTGAGGCTAAGGAAAAACCAGCCGAAAAAGATGAGGCCAGACAGGTTAACACCGAGCGAATAGCCCAGCTTGTAAGGCCGGCCAACA
The DNA here is from genome assembly GCA_003445095.1 of Verrucomicrobiales bacterium. GTDB lineage: Bacteria > Verrucomicrobiota > Verrucomicrobiia > Limisphaerales > UBA9464 > UBA9464. The sequence continues at coordinate 29,270 of DLVS01000675.1, read as the reverse complement.
TTATTGGCGGCATAGACCTCCTGGTCGTTGCCAACCAGGAGTGCCGGCCACGCCATGGGCATCATCGCGCCATGCAACATGCCGCGGAACAGTCCCGGCGGACTGTTTAGCCGGGCATCGGCTCTGAGGGCAGCCCCACAGAGCCAAGCGATGCCGACGGCCACGCCAGCCATCACCAGGAGACGGAGTATCCGGAAGCGCCACGGGCGAAGTGAAGGCGGGGGTGTGACTTGTTCCTTGGCCAACATTTTGTTTAGTTGCCGACGATGTTTTTGCGCCACCGCGCCACGCAAGCCGAATACTTCGATGATCCTGCGCGGACCCCAGAGGAATTAGGCGAACACTACGCGGCTTTAGAGCGGGTAAATCGCCTGATTCACTTCGACCGTCCCTTTCGGGTGTGGTTGCCACGGCTATTGGGAGAAGCCACTTGCCGATACCTCACGCTCCTGGATTTGGGCGCCGGTGATGGCCAACTGGACCGTCAACTGAGTCAGTGGGCCGGCACACGTGGTTGGAACTGGGAATTCACGAACTTCGATCTATGTCCTCACGCCGCCCCGCGCGATCCGAACCCGCGACATGTGATTGGCTCCGTCACCCAACTCCCCTTTGCGGACCAGAGTTTCGACGCGGTATTGGCGTCCACGATGGCCCATCATTTGCGCGATGATGGCGAAGTCATCGCGCACTTTCGGGAAGCGGCTCGAGTTGCGCGACGAGTGGTTCTCTTGTGCGATATGCACCGCAATCCGCTGTTTTTGGGGGCGCTATGGACTTTGCTGCAGTTCACCGGTGAATCAGTGGCCTTCCGCGCTGACGGGATCCTCTCCGTTCGCCGCGGATGGCGAGTCGGAGAATGGCGGCGCTTTGCCGAGGCCGCGGGTCTGTCTAATGCTCGACTCTGGCAAGAACATGGCACGCGGGTGTTGTTGGCCTGGTGCCGGCCTTCCGATACCTAATTGGAAGTACCCCGGCTTGACGGCACCGTGGGACGAACCGCCTGGAGGGTGAACTGAAGATAACCTCCCGGGCCGTTCCACTGCGGTGGCTCAGCTTCGTTATGGGACCGCCGTCGCCAAAGAATCCCAGACTAATCGGGGTCAATTTCCAGTCTTGGAAACCGTTGTTCCCCATTTAGTCTCCTCAAGGATGACAACGGTTTCAGCAACGAAGGGGACGAGGGTACCCATGTACCAAGGTCCGAAGCGTCTCCCCATGTCGGTCCAAGCCTACCACGCGTTAGGGCGAATGGGTCTGATCCCCGAGAAAACCGAGCTAGTACACGGTCAGATCTACCGCAAAATGCCCAAATCTCCCCTTCATTGTGCTCTGTTGCTCCGCCTGCTCTGGATCCTGCAGGTTCGAATTCCCGCCGGATACTTCGTCCGCCCCGAACAGCCGCTGACTCTGGCCGATTCCGAGCCAGAACCCGATTTGTCCGTGATCTCCGGATCTCCTGAGAGTTTCCTCGAATCACATCCCACAACCGCTGAGTTGGTGATCGAGATTTGCGTCAGCAGTTACGACTACGACCAAGAGAAGTTGAGCGCCTATGCTTCCGCGGTCGTGCAAGAAGTGTGGCTGGTGCTCGCAGAATACCGTCGCGTGGAAGTTTACCGAAAGCCCGCAGGCGACCATTACACCGAAACACTCACGCTCGAAACGGGTGACTCGCTCACGTGCAGTTCGGTAGCAATGGCGGCTATTTCGCTCGACGAACTATTCCGCTCCTAGCGACCCCTCGGATGGGCTGGGGGCGAACTTCCCGCACGGATCAACCACGATTCGTCCCTGCTTAGGCTGCTTCGATTTCCTTCCGCGTCCGTTGATACCATCGCCACCAGCGCCACGCGTCGGCAATTGGCCGAATCTTACTGCGCTCACTTCCATAGCGGACTTGAATAGGCACGAAGCGGATTCCGCAACCCGCACGCGCAAACGCCACACACATCTCGGACTCTATCTCGAACTGCTGCGAACTCAGGTGCAGGCCCAACAAAGTTGGGAGGTGAACCAAGCGAAAGCCGCATTGGGAATCAGGCAGCGGTTGGCCCGCCAGTTGAGACACCCGCCGACTGAGCGCTCGATTCGTCGCCGCCCGCAACCATGGCATCGCGTCGACCTGATCCATTCGGTTGCCGATGACCAAGCGAATCTCGCCGCCCGCCGCCTCGAGGAATTTCTGGGCGTCCTCCGGGCAATGTTGTCCGTCGCCATCCAGGAAGAGTACCCATTCCCAGCCATACGTCGCGGCCGCAGACCAACCGGTCGCCAGCGCCGCCCCTTTGCCGCGACGAGTTGGATTCCGCCGAACCTCGGCACCGGCGGCGCGCGCGATCGAGTCACTAGAATCGCTGGAACCGTCGTCCACGACCAAGACTCGCAGGACCACACCGAGGAGGCCGCGGATTACGTCGCCAAGGCGATGCGCCTCGTTATGACACGGGATGATGGCCCCGACTTGGCTAGGCGAAACGGGCACGCGAAAGCCTCCCGCGCAGACCTCGCGTTGTCCATCCGAGTCAGCGATCGAGCAATTTGCTCTCTCTCATGCTTGAACTCGGGGGCATTTCGCCGCTAAACCCGGGCCGGTGTTCACGTCCTGGCTGCCTACCTCCGCCCATCTGCTGAGCAGAGGACGCGCTCAGGACCAACTCCACGCCCACGCGGCGGAGGCGGCTCGCGCGCGGTTTGGGTCGCGCGTCTTCGTTCGCGCCGTCGTTGAAGTCTCCAATTACTGCCGCGAAAACTGCCAGTATTGCGGGATGCGTCGCGACAACCGCGCCCTCGATCGTTATCGCGCCGAGTTCGATTCGCTCGCCGATTTGCTTTTGAATCATCGCCCAGCCAGCGTGACGGATATCAATTTCCAAACGGGGGAAGATCCGGTGGCCGCGCGCGAGGTGGTGCTGCCTCTCTTGCGCTTGCTGCGGAGCGAAACCGGCCTTGGTCTGAGCGTTTGTCTCGGCACGCTCAGCCAGTCTCTCGCCGGCGAGCTGAGGGCCGCAGGAGCGCAGGTGTACATCATCAAGTTCGAAATAGCGGACGCCGCCCGTTACTCGGCCTTCGAAGCACCCGGAATCCTTGACGAACGAATTGCATACATTCGCTGGCTCGCGGCCGAAGGTTGGGCAGTGAGCTCCGGGTTCATTGCTGGTCTGCCCCGCGCGACCATCGAAGCTGAACTGCAGAATTTACGATTCGCGGCGACTTTGCCATTGCGAGGATGCAGTGTCAGTCCGTTCATCCCTGGGGAAGCGACGCCGCTGAGTGATTCGCCGGTCGCGCCGGTCGATCTAACTCTCAATTGCATGGCGGCCGTCCGGCTTATGCGGCCTGACTGGGTGATCCCGGCCGTGAGTGCCTTAAATCTCGCCGGCCCTGGAGCCGGTTATCGCCGCGGGCTGCGGACGGGAGCGAATCTATGTACGATCAATCTTACTCCCGACTCCGTTCGCAGTGACTATCTGCTCTACAAGCGCGATCGGTTCATCATGAACGAAGAGCGGATTCTCGAAGCGCTCGCGGCCGAGAGATTGGAGCCTTCGACGGAAAGCCTAGCCGACTCACTGAGCTCCGCGCCATCCTTGGTGGCGGCGTGAGCTTACTCGCGCGAGGAGCGAAGAGTTTGTGCGACGAAGAATTCTGCACCGGAATCGCTCTGGGTTCGCGTCGGCAGGTCAACCGAACCTTTAATTTGCCGCTCCACAATTAAAGGTTGGCCCTCCATCCTTTAATTCGTTCGGCGAGAATTAAGACTTTGTTCGATGGCCATGCAACGCGGGTTAACCGGTCACTACGTTCCGCTCCCTTCGGCAGCGGGCGAAAAGGCCCGCGCTTTTGTCCCGGATCCTCCGCCTCCGGTGCCACCGTTGGATCTCGACTCCGAAATTCACGAGCTCGTTGGGAAGGCAATGCTGGCCTTGGGGAGACTGAATGGGCAAATAACCACACCGCTTACGGTCCCATGATCAGCACCACGCGAAAGCCGAGATTTGAGTCGTTGAGGGCCGGGTGTGAGCCGAAGAAATAGCGACGGGCGGACCGGCAATCTGACTCGCCAAAGTCGTAACCACCCCCGCGAATGACTTTCCATCCGATGGAATTGGTAGGAGGCCCTTGTGGATCGGTTACCGCTCCGCCTGCCAAATCTCCGAGCCAGTCCTGACACCACTCCCAGACGTTCCCTTCCATGTCGTATAGTCCCCAGGGGTTGGGAAGCTTCTGCCCGACCGGGTGAACTGTTAGATCGCCGTTCAAAAAATACCACGCGTGACTCGCCAGGCTTGTGTAGTCGAGGTCATCTCCATAGCTGAACCGCGTGGAAGTGCCGGCGCGCGCAGCGCATTCCCACTCCGCCTCAGTGGGGAGACGATACTGGCTGCCGGGGTGAATACGTCCCGCCGCGAGTTCCCGCTGCGTCAACATCACGCAATAATTCGTCGCGTCGGGCCAGCTCACGCTGGAGACCGGACGGCTCGGGTCGCCGGGAAAAACGCTCGGGTTCGTGCCCGTGACCGCCAGGTACTCTCCTTGTGTTACTTCATATTTCCCGATCCAAAAGCCGCGACTCAGCGTCACTGCGGTCTGCGGACCCTCGTTTGGCCAACGGTGCAATTCGTTGGCGGGGCTGCCCATCGTGAAGGTATTGGGAGGGATGAACACCATGTTCTCAAGCGGAGTTTGCAGTCGCGTACTGTAGAACTTCTGCTGAGAGAGATGTGCTGTCCCATCCGTGAAGACGACTGCACCGAGCAAATTGGTCACCACCCCCAACTCAATCCAGTCCGAGAGAACAGTAGAGCCAAATACGGCGTAATCCCCCGGCGGCCCAGTCACTGCAAACTGAAACGCACCCACCGGTTGTCGTATCCGGATGAGCTGAACCGTCAGAGGATAAGTGAAAATGTTGACGCCTTGGCTCTGCAAAAAGGCGACGTCTCCTGCCAAGTTCGTAGCTGCTAAGGGTTCAGCTAAAACCAGGCTCGTCAGCGGATTGTCGACGTAACCAAACCCGATCAACCGGGTCAGGTCGGAAGGCAACGTGAGAGTAGTGAGCTGATTTCCCGCGAGGTTGAGCGACTCCAGACGGACCAAATCCGAGGGCAACACGAGACTGCTGAGTTGATTGTTCTCGAGGTCGAGGTTCGTCAACTGGTTCAGACCCTTGGGCAAGGTCAGGGTGGTGAGTCCAGCACCTTCAATGGTGAGCGAAGTGAGATTGGTTAGCCCACTCGGAACGACTAAATTGGTCAGCGGATTCACGCTGAGGTCGACGACCAACAGCTTGGAGAGCTGGACCGGGAGGGAAAGGTTGGCGAGTTCATTGGTCTGGAGATCTAGCGAGACCAGATTACGAGCTGCTTCCAGTCCGTTGATGCTTCGCACATTCCGATTGCGCGCGTTCAGGTTCGACAAGCTAAGCAGGTCCTGCTCGGTCAACGGCCCGCTGAGTTTTTCCAAGGCGGCGCGGATGGCCGCGTTCAGGCCGGGATCGGGAATGGAAACTTCCTGCGCCAGGCTCGTGGCTGCGAGCTGGCCAAGGATCAACAGAGAGAGAAGAAGCGGACGCGTGAGGGGTCCGATGGTTTTCATGTAATGGAATGCTTTCGTTTGATTTTTAGTTTCGCCGATGCAGTCAGGCGCGGCCGTGGAGCATATATGATGCTTACGGCGCCGAAATGTTCCCGGAGGCGACTACTAACTCTCAAGACCCGTGGGTCGTCATCACTTTCAACGGGACCCGGCCGCGACTCACGCACTGGCCGGAGCGGTGGCGGTTCTCGCTGGCGCGGACTCAAGGTTACTGCGAAACCAAGTCCGCCAACCTTCGCGCAGTTCCAGCTTCAGCCATCCCCCCAGCGCCCGGATCAACGCGGGCACGGCGGAAGTATCCGGCAGGAAGCCAGCCAACATTTGTCGTCGACCTGTGTTGGCATTCCCGAAAACGCCTCGCCTTCGCCGGTCGCGGGCCATGGCCGTCAGCCGCCGGTTATAGCAGCGGATCATCCAATACGGCGGCGTGCTAAGCCCCACACAAAAGACCGGATGCCTGAGGGCCATCGATCCTTCCCGCAGCGGCTGGGAAACAACGCCCGCGTAGTACAGCCCGAGGTCGAGCTTGAATCCCACGGAGAGCAACTCGAAGTCGCCGATCCATTCATATTTGTTCAGATACAGTGCCTCGAACCAACGGTCGTAGCTGCGCCGAAAATCTCGATTGTGAGCGGCCAAGCGGTCGAGCAACGGTTCTGGGCGCAGGCTCGCGAGGATGAGTTCCGCCGCGCGAGTGGTGGTGTAGCTGAGCCAATCCATGCCCGGACTATAGAGCGGATCCATAAAACCCGCCGCGTCTCCTACTAAGACCGCGCCATCAACGGCGAACACCGTGCTCGAATACGCCAGATTGGCGCGCCATTTTATGTCACCTTCGACCGGGTCGGCTTGATGGAATATTTCCCGACCCGCGGGATGCGCACACAGAAATTCCTTAAGACGCTCGCCTAATGGAGTCGGACCGTCCGGCCAGCGAACGAGCCGCCCATCAAACACCACTCCAGCGGAGACGTCTCCTCCCTTGAGAGGAATACACCAGGCCCACCAACCGTCGCCCATGAAATGATTGGTCGCAGTGCCTCGCACCCCGTGGCACGCCGCCGCCCAGCAGGGAAATTTTTTCGCGAGTTCAAGGCCATCCCAATCCTTTACGCCCCGCCAACGAGCCCAGGCGGCGCTGGTCGGATGGGCTTCGTTCCGACGCCACCACCCTTGCTGACGCGCAAGCATGCACGTGAATCCGCTGGCATCCACTACCCACCGCGCCGTCAGCGTTTGCTTCCCATTCGCCTCTTCGAACTCGACGGTTTGCCTACCGCCCTCCGAGAGCTGCACCCGAAGCGCTTTGGCAGGCCTCAGAATTCGCGCCCCGGCTTCGGCCGCGCGGCGCAAGACTTCCTCGTCCAACGTGCCGCGATCCACCTGCCACGATGGCAGACGCGTCAGGTACCGTCCGCCGACTTCGCTGCTGTTACCCAGGGAGGTGGTTTTTGAATTCGCGAACCAGAATCGCATGCCCTGCTTGTTCAATTGCGATTCATTAAGGTACTGCGTCAACCCGAGCACTCGGCCCAGGAAATAGGCGCTGACTTCGACCGTGGCTTCGCCGACGCGCCGCGGGAACCGAGTGGATTTTTCGAGCACGACGATCCGCAAGTTGGGCTGCTCGCGCAGAAGCAAAAGGGCCGTGGCCGCGCCGGCGAGCGATCCACCAAGGATGGCCACCTCGTAGTCGAGTGGGCGAGAATCCACGCCCAAGTGTTCTCCTCAGAAACTCCCGGCGGCAAGGCTGAGAATCGGGTGGTCCGCCGGCGAGGCGGCCACGCTTCTGTCTCTGAGGCACACCCGGCAGCGCCCGTTAGCCGACGCGTACCGGCGCGCTGGGTGACGGGAACACCCCGCACGGTTTGATGACCTTCAGCGCGACGCGTCGGTGAACCGGCGCCGACGATTTCCTGCAAGGTGCGTTCCAGCACTTCGTCGCGTTGCCATTCAGCATTCACGCTCCGTGCAAAGTGGCCTTGCGTGGGCTGATGGAGGATTCACGATCCGCCATGGCTGATTATACCGCGACCCTCCATTGGAACCGCAGCGGGCCTAACTTCGTCCGAGGCCAATACTCGCGGGAACACACCTGGACGTTCGATGGCGGGTTGACGATTCCCGCTTCGCCATCACCGCACGTGGTGCCGGCGCCTTGGTCGAATCCGGCGCACCTCGATCCCGAAGAAGCCTTCGTCGCCTCGGTGGCCAGTTGCCATATGTTAACGTTTCTTTGGCTCGCGTCGCGCGAAGGATTTCAAGCGGATCGCTACACTGATTCGGCGGTCGGAGTGATGACCAAAAACGAGCGCGGCATTCCTTGGGTCAGCACCATTACGTTGCGACCGCAAATCGAATGGAGTGGTGACAAGCGACCTACTTCCGCCGACCTCGATCGACTCCATCATCAAGCGCACGAGGAGTGTTTCATTGCCAACTCGATCAAGACGGCGATCACCGTCGCCTCGCCGAGCTGAAGGTCCGTCGCCGGCGAATGCGAGACCGAATCCCAAGGCTGCCCAGGCAGGTTGCCGAGCTGCGGCCTTTGGCACCAAGGCAACGAAGGAACTCCACCCATCACTGCGAAAGTCCGGCCCAGAGCTGCCCAGGCTCGTGAAAACGCAGCACCATCCCTACGGAAGCGGCCCGAAACGCCTCCTCGGCGGCGTTCCCTTCACCGGCTTTGTCCAATAGGATTTCTCTGTGTCGCGAGTGATCTTGCATCTCGATATGGACGCCTTCTACGCATCCGTCGAGCAACGAGATCGTCCGGAACTCCGCGGACGTCCCGTGATCGTGGGTTCGCCGCCGGACCAGCGGGGCGTCGTCTGTGCCGCCAGCTACGAAGCCCGCAAGTTTGGTGTGCGTTCTGCGATGCCTAGTCGCACGGCGGGTCGATTGTGCCCAAACGGGAGCTTTGTTCGGCCGCGCATGGACCAGTATCGGGAGGAATCTCACGCTATCTTCCGACTCGTGCGCGACGCCGGTGTCGTGGTGGAACAAGTGTCGGTGGATGAGGCTTACTTAGAAGCGTCTCACTTGATTCAACCGGAGATCGGAAGCGATCCAGACGCGCGGATCGAGGCAGCAGTCCCCCTCGCGCGCCAGCTCAAAGCATCCATTCGAGAAGCGCGCCAACTCACCGCCAGCATCGGGGTCGCCTCCAACAAACTGCTCGCCAAACTCGCTAGCGATTTCAAAAAGCCCGACGGCTTGACGCTGATCCGCGACCGAGAACGGGTGGCCTTTCTCCGGCCGTTGCCTTGTCGTGCGTTGCATGGGGTCGGAGCCGTCACCGCGCAAGCGCTCGCCCAAGCCGGTCTGCACACGATCGGTGATCTTCAGGATTACCCGGGTGATCTGCGGTCGTTGGCCGGTTCCTTCGGGCCTGTCCTGAAGCGGTTCGCGCTGGGGGACGATGATCGGCCGTTAGAACTCGGCGATCTCGTCAAGAGCATCAGCAGCGAGAACACCTTCCTGCACGACACGGCTGATCGTCCCACGCTCCGCCAATGCCTCCGCGAACAAGCGGAGGAAATCGCGACCAAGCTTCAGCGACGACGCCTCGCGGCGAAGACGGTTCAGATCAAGGTTCGCTACGGGGACTTCAAAACGCTAACTCGGCAGCTCAGCGTCGAGGAACCGGTCACCGAGGCTCGAGACCTTTACCGCCTCGGCTGCTGGCTGTTGGCCCGCGAACGTTTGGTGCACCGGCCGCTTCGCCTCTTGGGCCTGGGAGCCAGCGGGCTGATGGAAGTGGAAGCCATCCAGCTCGCCTTGCCCTATACTTCCGGACCGGTCTCGTCCCACCCGAAAGGTGTAACCCAGAAAATCCAGGCTCAACCTTGCCCGACGCAGAATAGAGGCCTCTAGAATGTTTTGCCTCAGTGAAAACGCGGACTCAGGAGTTATGCACCCGAAAGTAGCTCGTTGATTCCAAGACGGGCAATTCTCGTACGCATAGATCAATCCCGGTTTTTCCGCGGCCGAGGCCCCAAACGTTTCAGCTCTTCTGGTCGAAAGCGCGAGGCCGAATACGGCGTATCGACTCTAAATCCTAACTCAGGCCGACGCGGATCGATCAGTTGCGGATCGGCGATGACTGAATTCCGATCTTGTCCGCGAGCTCGCCACTCCTCGAAGGACTGGCCCGCGAATCGATAGGCTGCGCGGTTGGTACCCAGCCGAAGATCGAAGTATTGATTGCCGTCGAGCAGGAACTGTTGGGTCGTGCCGTCCCAACTACTACCCAGCAAGTCGCCGGAGTCCCAAATCACGACGTTGTTGGTAAACCAGAATGATCGGTGACTCTCCACGCGAGTTCGCATGAGTTCGTGTTCCCGATTGAATGCGAGCAGGTTGTTACGAACCACATTATCGCGCCCGTAATGCTGATGGAACCCCGCGCTCTTGCAGCGGTAAGCCACGTTGTTTTCCAACACGATGCCACTACTGCCTTCGTCGGTGTAGAGGCCCCAACCACCGTAGCCATAGCTCTCGACGTCGCGGAAGACATTGTTCCGGATGATCGTGCCTGGTTGCGGTCCCAGCGTGTAAATGCCCCCCATGTCACTGAGACGCCCCTGCCCGATCTGCTCCACCAAGTTATTTTCAATCACATTGCCTCGGCAAGGTGTTGCTTGATACCCCCAGTTCCAACCGACTGATATTCCGGTGTAATACAGGTCTGAGATATGGTTGTAGGCAATGCGATTGGTCCCGCTTTGAAACACGATGATTCCCACTGCCGGAGCGAAGATTCGTCCAAGGCTTCGCAATGAATTGTCAGTGATCTGGTGGCCATGGTTAGCCTCGGCGTCTGACGGCGTACGATCACTGGGTTCGCCGACGCGGATGCCGCCGGCACCAAGGTCGAGGAATTCGTTGCCGACGATTCGCCAACGCTGGCAACCCCGCCCCAACTCCAAGCCATAGCCGCCAAACAATTCGAAGCGGCAATCCGTAATCGCGCAGTCGGTTGCCGCGGTGGCCCGAATAGTTCCGGGGACGGGCACGGCGGCTTGGGGAGAAATCATCCCTTGCTCCGGCAAATCGTAGTCGGTTTCCGCAAACTGGATTCCTTGAATTTCGACGCGGGTCACTGGTTCTGCCGTCGCTTTCCCAACCAGGCGAACCAACTCGTTCAGTTTCGGCGCCGACACCAGAGTCTCATTGGGATCCACGCCCTCAGGCGGCCACCACCGCAACCAACCGGAGGTTCGATCCAAGTACCACTCACCCGGCGAATCCAACGCTTCCGCGACGTTTTCGACCCAGTAGCGCGCATTGGGTTCGTCCATCCAGTAGGGTCGCGGCCCACCCGGTAGATGGGCGATGCCGGAAGTTGAGTCCACTCTCGTCAGGGGTACGTGCAAATCCGTCCACTTCATCAAAAGAATCACTTCGATGCCCGGTCGCCCGTTCCAGGCTGGATCCAGATCGCCGCGTCGAAATGGAAGGGCGATCGGTGAGTTGGTTCCCAATCGGTCCGTCGCTTTAAAGAATCCCTCGTTGGGTGTGCGCGCCCGCGTTTGTCGTTTCCCGGCGGCAAAAAGCTGTCGAAAATTCCATTGGCCGGCTCGCACTTGCGGCAGCGAGACCTCCCAAAGGGCAGGATTTGTCTGCGAGCGGGTCCAACCGGTTAGCCGAACACTACCGACGACGACCGGTGCCTCACCGGGAACGGGTCGAATAACGAGATCGGAGTCGGCCGAACTTAATTCGAGCGGGGCACTGAGCTGATGTCGGCCTCCGCGCAACTCAATGACGGCGGGCGCGGGGCCGCTCTTTGCACGAGTCGCCCTAACCTTTGCTACCGCGTCCACCAATGTGGCCACTTCTCCGGGTTGAGGAGTGCTCGCGGTCGGTGCGATGACGACCGTGAATTCAGCCGCGTCACCCGCGACAATGCCGCAGGAGCTTAGGATCACTCCTAACCAAAAAGACCGCATGACCGAATTTTGACGCAACGCGACGTGGATCGCTTCAAGGACGTCCAATCTACACTGAGTCTTTATGGGGAACGAACGTCTCGCCGACGGACCGCCGCCAGGTCAACGTTCTCATTGTCCCTGACCTCACTGGACGGCCAGACAGCCCACGCGTTCGTCGCTGGACTCGCGGAGAAAGACCCAGCACTGGCGAACGATGTCCAGCAATTCCTGGGAGCGACTCCGCACCCCTGATCGCTGGTGGCCCGGAGGCGCGCCAACTTCGGGACTCGGGATAACGGTACAAAAAACCGCAGTTCTTCTGAGAGCATGAATGAGGGCTCCGAACCTACTCATCATCGTTCCGCCGCCGCACGCGCCGCGCGAACCTTGGAGGTCGGCACGTATTGAGCTGCGAATTCGCGGCGGTATTCGGCAAAGGTTCCACGTTCGAGATGCGTGCGGATTTCCTCCATGATGAGGAGGAAGAAATGGCTGTTGTGAATGCTCACCAGCCGTAAGCCGAGAATCTCATTCACGTTGAGCAAATGCCGAATGTACGCGCGGGTGTGATTGCGGCAGGCGAAGCAGGGACACCCTTCTTGAATGGGACCGAAGTCGGCCTTCACCGCTCCACCCTTGATCGCAAACGTTCCCTTCCGGGTGAACGCAGTACCGTTGCGGGCCACCCGAGTCGGCAGCACGCAATCGAACATGTCCACCCCACGCGCCACTAACTCGACCAACTGAGCCGGAGTCCCTAGGCCCATCGCATACCTCGCCTTCCCCGTCGGCAAATGAGGTTCAGTGATCTCGATCGCCCGCATCATTTCGGGTTCCGGCTCGCCCACACTTACTCCCCCGATCGCATAGCCATCAAAATCCATCGCCGCGAGCTCTTCCGCACACTTCTTTCGCAGCTCCGGAAGTTGGGTTCCTTGGACGATGCCGAATACCTGCTGGCCTTCGGCGCGAGGTTGCTCCCGGCATTCCGCCGCCCAGCGCAGCGTGCGCTTCACCGCGCGGAACACATCTTCGCGGGGGGCATCGTGGGGCGGACACTCATCAAACACCATGGCAATGTCGGACCCCAACTGGCGCTGGATAGCCATGCTTTCTTTTGGCCCCAGGAAAATCGCCGAGCCGTCCAAGTGACTTCGAAAGTCGACCCCGTGTTCTCGAATCTTGCGAATCTTGCCGAGACTAAAAACCTGGAACCCGCCGGAATCGGTGAGGATGGGGCGGTTCCAGTTCATGAACCGATGCAAACCACCCGCCTGCTGAATGATCTCCATCCCGGGGCGAATGCTCAGGTGGTAAGTATTTCCCAGGAGGATTTGCGTTCCCATTTCTTCGAGCTCGCGACGATCCAGAGCCTTGACACTGGCCTGAGTCCCCACCGGCATGAACACCGGCGTTTCCACGATCCCACGACGCGTGTGCAAACGTCCCCGACGAGCGCGGCTATGGGAATCAGTGGCAAGCAACTCAAACATGGGCGCCAACACCTAGGATCCCGCGCGGGAACGGCAAGAAAACAAAACCGCCGTTCGGCTTAGCGAACGGCGGTATGAAATTGCAAATAGCTGCGAAGGGCCGCTCAGCCGCCCTTCCGGGTCGGGCCGCCCGGGGTTCCATCGGCCCACGCCGAGGTGCGTTCGCGGAACCAGTACAGGTCTTTGTTGCCCGGCATCGTTTTGCGCGTGATGTCAGGATTGCCGATGTCGAATCGCACTCGCGCCTTGGTTCGACCATCCACCCAACGCTTGATTTCCGAGTGCCCATCGGCAAAAGCCAGACCACCCGCGCCATTGTGATACCACGCCGGCCAGTCAATCATCTCCTCGGCATCCATCTTCACCGCGAACCCGCCGTCGTTAATGCTATCCGGATGCTCATCAATAAAGATCCAGGTCAGCGAAGGGCCCGGCACCGTCAAATCCGACTCCTTGATGTACACCTTGAAGGTCGGCGCTGGCAGCCAGCCACCACGGCCGGTAGCAAGTCCCTGTAGGTTGGGCCCAATGGCTTGGCTCATGGCGATACTGCGAACGCGCGATGGTCCCTTCTTGCCGAAACTTTTGCTCATATCGGCCGGACAATGATAAATCTGCGGACTGCGCGTATACGGCCCTAACTTCGCCCATTGCGGATCGAGCAAGTACTGCAAATTGGTGTTCGAGCCGGCCGGATCGCCTCCCGAGTAATTCATGTTGCCGCGAATCCACCCGCCATTCGGATTATCCTCGTTGGGGGCGAAGACACCGCGGTGATCGTCCGCATACAACCGCCAGGCGAGTAGTAATTGCCGGGTGTTGTTCATGCATTGAACACCTTGGGCTTTGGATTTCGCCTTGGCCAACGACGGCAGCAACATCCCGGCTAGGATCGCGATGATCGCAATCACTACCAGAAGTTCAATCAAGGTGAAGCCGGAGGCCGAGCGGCGCCGTATTGTAGGTTTTCGGTTCATGGTGCAGATGATGATTGAAACGGTCTGTTTGATGATGCTCCAACAGTCACTTTCCGTCAAGCGCACCCAGCACAAGGAAATCGTCCGATTCGAAAACCAGTAAGCCACGAATCATCAAATAGTCCGCCCAGGTACATTCCCCGCGTCGAATGCATCGTCCAGTCGTTGAGGTAGTTCTTCCTGCCCCGAGTCTGCCATTGACGCCCCGCCGCTGAAGCCAGGGCTCCGAACCAAAAAACAGCAAGCGACTCAGTGATACTCCTGCACCGTCTTCACGGAATAACCCCGCTTTTGCAATGCCGCGATTCCTATGGCCGCCGCGCGGGCGCCACTCAGGGTGGTCATGATCGGAGTGCCGGTCATCACCGCCGTCGTCCGAATCTTAACTTCGTCGGCTCGCGGTGTGGCGCCACTGGGCGTATTGATGACTAACTGAATCTCTTTGTTCTTGAGCAAATCCACGGGGTTAGGGCGGGCACCTTCGTTGAGCTTGAAAATCCGTTCGACCTTCAGTCCTGCCTGCTCCAACACGGTCGCCGTTCCGCCGGTCGCGACGAGATTGAATCCCAGGTCCGCAAACTGGCGGGCGACCGCGGCCACTTCTTTTTTGTGCAGATCGCCGACGCTAAGGAAAACCTTGCCGGCGAGCGGCAGCGGTGAGTTTGCGGCCATCTGCGCCTTGGCATAGGCAATGCCGAGGTCCTCATCCAGGCCCATGACCTCGCCGGTGGAACGCATTTCCGGAGAAAGAATGATGTCCTGCCCCAAGAATTTGTTGAACGGAAATACCGATTCCTTCACGGCCCAGTACTTCGGCCAAATCTCTTCAGTGAAACCAAGGTCGCGCAGTGTTTTTCCCGCCATGACTTTGGCCGCCAGCTTTGCCAGCGGCACGCCAATCGCCTTCGACACGAATGGAACCGTCCGCGAAGCGCGTGGATTCACTTCCAAGACATACACCACGTCACCCTTGACGGCGTACTGCACGTTCATGAGGCCAACGACCTTGAGTTCTTTCGCCATCGCGTGCGTGTAGTCGCGGATGGTTTGAATCACCTGAGCAGACAAGGTATGTGGAGGCAGGACCATCGCCGCGTCTCCCGAGTGGACCCCGGCGAATTCGATGTGCTCCAGTAAACCGCCCAGGACAATGGTCCCTTTACCCGGATCATCGAACTGGCCGACATCCGCGATGCAATCAACGTCCACTTCCGTCGCGTCCTCGAGAAACTTATCGACCAAGACCGGGCGCTCCGGCGACGCCTCGACCGCAAACTTCATGTAATGGGTCAACTCGGCATCCGAATAAACAATTTGCATCGCACGGCCGCCCAATACGAACGACGGCCGCACCAGCACCGGATAGGTAAGGCGATGGGCGGCCGCCAAAGCTTCTTCGCTGTTTACCGCTAAGCCGTTCGGAGGCTGCGGAATATTCAACTTTCGCAACATCGCCGCGAAGAGCTTGCGGTCCTCCGCGATCTCAATGCTCTGCGGCGAAGTGCCGATGATATTGACGCCATTTTTCTGGAGGCCGAGCGCTAGGTTCAGCGGAGTCTGTCCCCCAAACTGCGCGATCGCGCCCCAGCAGCCTTCGCGCTCGTAGATGTGCAACACGTCCTCCAGCGTGAGCGGCTCGAAAAACAGTTTGTCCGAAGTGTCGTAGTCGGTTGAAACGGTTTCCGGATTCGAGTTCACCATCAACGTCTCGAAACCGTCCTCCTTCAAGGCGAAGGCCGCATGCACGCAGCAATAGTCGAACTCAATGCCTTGGCCGATCCGGTTGGGCCCGCCGCCGAGGATCATGACCTTCTTCCGATCGGAGGGCTTCACCTCGTCGTCGCCGCGGTCGTAGGTCGAATAGAAATAAGGCGTGTACGCTTCGAATTCAGCGGCGCACGTATCGACGAGCCGATAACTGGGAACGAGGCCGAGCGCCTTCCGTTCCGCCCGAACTTCGTCCTCCGTCCGGCCAGTGAGATGCGCGATCTGACGGTCAGAGAACCCCAGCGACTTGGCCTTGGTGAGTAGGTCAGCGTTCATGCGCAAAAAGCCAGCGGAGCAAGCCAGACCCAGCGTGAAGTGTCGAGAAACGAAAGGCGGCGAAAAGCCCTGTTCGGTCGGCGCGTTCCGGCATAGGGTACCTCCGAATCCCAGCCATGGCGCCTTTTCGACACCGTCTCGTGCTCTCAGCTCTCCGAGCCAGCGCGTTCACCTTGATCGAGCTTCTAGTGGTCATCGCGATTATCGCCATTCTTGCGGGCATGCTGTTGCCCACGCTGGGGCGAGCCCGCGAAAAGGCGCGATCGATTCAGTGTCTCAACAACCTCCACCAACTAGGCTTGAGCGCCACGATGTACGTGGACGATAACAAGGGAAGTTTTCCTGAGCGCCGCAACGACCACCGCTGGCCAACTCAGCTCCGGCCCGGATACCGAATGCTATCTATCCTACAGTGCCCCAATGATCGCCGAAATCCGACCAAATCCCAACGTACGGCCCAAGAACGAGATCCCGACCAAGCGATTCGCTCCTTTATTATCAATGGCTGGAACGACTATTACAAAGTCAGCCTCGGGTTCAGCAGCGCTGATCAAGCGATGAATCGTCCGATGCCCGAGTCGGCCTTGCGCGAGCCCAATCTCACGATCGTCTTCGGCGAGAAACTGACCAACTCGGATCACTTCTACATGGATTTCTTGGAAGGCAATGATCGGGATCAAATCCTCCGGAACATGCACAGCGGCGGGACTCGCAAAAACAAAGTCGGAGGCTCGAACTACGCGTTCGCGGACGGTCACGCGGAATTCCTCAAATATCGCGGCGCGCTGTACCCGCTGAACTTGTGGGCGGTGACGGATTATTTCCGCACCAATCGTGCGTTGGCGAACTGAGCCGAGGTGTGGTGCGGGTGTGCCAAGGAGTGCTATCAGCGCCAAAAGAAGGCCGGCAAAGGCCATTCACGTCATCCTCCGCGCTCTGGCCTTCAAATGGCAACGCGTCCTGTGGCAGTGCTGGCAATCCCATACCCCTTACCAAAAACACCTTCCAAGTAACCCTCAGGTGGCGGGTTTCTTCCAAGTAACCCTCAGGTGGCGGGTTTCTTAATGAGCTCGAAACCAAGGTCTTCTGCTTGTTTAGATAGTTTGGTGAGGCGGCTTTTGCGGATCTTTTCGGCATAGATTAAGCAGTCGACGTCGATGTACTGCTCCTTGTACTTCAATAAATGGTAGATCAGGCAGGCGAGCTTGCGCGCTGTGGCGGTGTTGGCGGAAGCAGGGCCTAAGCGCGCCCGCATCCGGCGGTGAAAGAGCCCCAGCCAGGTCTCCGAGCGACCGACCGACGGTGCTACCGTCCGCAGTAGGATCGACACGCGATTGACGACATGCACGGTGTGGCTGCTCAAGACTTTTCCTCCGCTGATCTTGTTGCCCGGACACAGCCCGAGCCACGAGCAGAACGCTTTGGCGTTGCGCCAGCGGCTCATATCCACCCCCACTTCGGAAATCACGATCAGGACCGCCAACACATTGAGCCCAGTGATCCGGGTCAAATCCACGCCCGCGATTCGCGTCAACTCGGCGCTCACGTCCCGCTTGAGGCCCGTGCTCGACTTGAGCTTCTTGAACTTTTTGCGCTTAGGGGCTCGGGAGTCGTTCGCAGGAGGATTTTTAGGGCGATCGTGCTCCTCCACCATCGACGGATTAACCACCACGCGGGTCAGCACGATTTCAACTTGAGCATCGCACGACTCCATTTGCTGAAGCAGATGGCGATAGGTCTCTAGCGACTGACGCAGCACAAACAGGTGCTCCTCCCGCCAATCCCCTTGAAGCGCGGCAGCTAATTCCTCCGGCGTAGTCTTGGTGCATTGCTCGTCGCGCAGTTCCACCAGCTTCTCCGGCCGGCGCTCTCCCGCCAGGATCGCGTCCACAATGCGCAGCCCCGTCGCGCCATTGAGGTCGCTGACCGCGTGGTGCAGATGCAGATTCATTTGGTTAAGGGCTCCTTGCATGTGCTGCACCGCGGACCCCGCGGCTCGCGTCAGGTTGTCGCGGTGCCGCAGCAACGTGCGCAGTCGGCAGATATCATCACTCGGACGAAACGAACCGTTGAGCAGCCCATAGCTGTGCAAGCGTTGCAGCCACTGGCAGTCCTGGTAATCGCTCTTGCGTCCGGGCACGTGCCGCACGTGCCGCGCGTTGACCAAGGACACCTCGATCCCCGCCGTTTCCAACTTTTGAAACAACGGGATCCAATACACCGAGGTGGATTCCATCGCGACCGTCTGGACCTGGCACTGGCGCAACCACTGGACCAGTTCATCCAGATCCTTCGTAAACGCCCCGAATTCGCGCACCGGCCCTTGAGTATCGGGCACGGCATCTTCAGGAACGCAGACCCAATGTGAGGTGGCCCCGATGTCAATGCCCGCGGCGTGCGGGTGGATCACCGGCATCTGGGAACTGGGCGCGAGCGGACGTTTCGATCGGCCCTGGTGCTTGTGGCGAGCTTTCATCGTGGGACAAGGTGTGAGTGTTCAACTCTGCCCCATCTCGGGCCGGCCTCTGGATCTTCCAGAAAAGGCAGTCTTCCAAACGGGATAACGGCCCGCAGAAAAAACCCGCGGACCGCTTCACCAATAGCTTCCTCGCTGCCCAAAGGGACCATGCTAATGGACGGGCTGATTCAGCACCATTGAGAGATCGGTCTTGGCTTCCGCCGAAATGGAACATCGACCGCACGATGCCCGCCCTATCAGCTCCGTTCAATCCAGTTACTCCCCGTTTCCCGCCGCGATTTTGGGGCGAAGTTGCTAATGGGTGACCCCATTGCCCCCCCCATTTCTTCCACGTGCCGCTCGTCGCGTCGTACTCGCTCGTAAAGACATTCCCGCCCAAGTCCGTTGCCGTGGTTAAC
The DNA here is from genome assembly GCA_003445095.1 of Verrucomicrobiales bacterium. Taxonomy (GTDB): domain Bacteria; phylum Verrucomicrobiota; class Verrucomicrobiia; order Limisphaerales; family UBA9464; genus UBA9464. The sequence goes on along the minus strand of DLVS01000675.1, from coordinate 10,346 downwards.
CGGCCGTAAGTGTCGTACCGCAACGAACGAACGCGCCCGCCCTCGTCGGCAATGTCGCAGGGGTAATCCTCCCCCTCCTGCTGGTCGCTGGGGGATAGGTGATCGTCCGGGTCCGCGTCAAGGCGCCCGATTTGCGCTCGACCTTCGTCACCAAACCGTACGGAGAGCGGGTCTCAATGCCCTGGCGGCCCAACGGATCTGTCACGGTGGAAGTGCCGCCCCCAGCGCCGCCGCCGCAACTGCCTCCAACGTCCGACGCGTAGTTCCAGATTTTGTCCGCAAGACTGCTGCGGGTTGCGGCTCAGTCATGTCACCCCGACGCCTTGAGGCTTCTCCTTTCTCGGCCCTGCTTTAAGGTGCGCCCGCGCGATGGGGAAGTATTTGCACGTTTTCAAGGTCGGGATCCAGAACACGCTGGTGTACCGGGTCAATTTCCTCTTTCGGGCGGTCCTGGGCCTGGTTCCGTTGATGGGAACCCTTTTCGTGTGGAAGGCCATTTTCGCGGGGAAGGGGCCGGACGCCGTGGTCGGTGAGTACACGCTGCGCGCAATGATTAGCTACTATTTGCTGGTTACCTTCATTGATGCGCTGACCGCCGTGGCCGAGGACGACTGGCAGATTGCCAGTGACATCAAGGACGGGCTGATCAGCCAACTCTTACTCAAGCCGGTGGACTATCTCACTTACCGACTGAGCCTCTACGTTTCTGGGCGCACCATTTACAGCACGGTAGCGCTGGTTCCAGTGACCCTCTTCACGCTCTACTTGCATGACTATGTCGTGGCGCCGAGCGATCCGGCTACTCTGGGCGTTTTCGCGATCTCGGTGGTCTTAGCTGGCCTACTCCAGTTTTTCATGGCCTACACGATGGCGTTGCTGGCGTTTTGGGTCCTCGACGTCAGCACCTTCATCTTCATCCAATTTGCGTTTGAATACATCGCGAGTGGACACTTATTCCCGCTGGACATTCTTTCGCCGACACTGGCGAAACTCCTCTTTCTGACGCCCTATCCGTACCTGTGCTACTTTCCGGCCGCAGTCTATTTGGGACGAATATCCGAGACGGAACGGCTCGCGGGATTGGCGATACAACTCTTCTGGGTAGTCGCGATGTTTGGAGTGGCTCGGTATGTCTGGGCTCGAGGCGTCCGTCGTTATTCCGCATTTGGAGGATGATATGAATCCGCCCTCCGCCCTCCGCCGTTACGCCGGACTCTACCAAGCGCTGTGGCGTAATAGCGTCACGCGCGAGATGCAGTTCAAGCTCAACTTCGGACTCTGGATTGTCGTGGAACTGCTTTGGTTCGCGTTGCAATTGGCGTTCATGTCGGTGCTCTACTCACACACCGAGGAGATTGCTGGCTGGACGAAATGGCAGGTCGTGATGCTCGTAGGCTGCGCCAGCTTTGTGCAGCAACTGTTCACGGCGTTTTTTTTGGTCAACCTGACCGAACTCTCCGAACACATTCGCACGGGTCGGTTCGATTTCCTCCTTCTCCTGCCGGTGAACACGCGGTTCTTGGTGTCCGTGCGGAAAGTGGACTTGGGCTCTTATATCAATGCCGCGGCGGCTCTGGCCGTGATGGTGTACGCCGCCGACCAACTGAACCTGCGGCCCACCGTCGGAGAGCTCGTTGGTTTTGCCGTGCTTTGTGGCGCCGCCTTGGTGGTTCATTACTCACTGATGTTCCTACTCTCGGCGATCGCCTTCTGGACCGTACGTGCGCAAGGCATCGTTTGGGGATATTACAATCTCTTTAACATCGCGCGGCTGCCGGAATCGGCCTTTCCGCGGGGAGCCTTCAAAGCGGTATTCACCTTCGTCCTCCCCATGCTAATCGTTGCGAATGTGCCCGTGAAACTCCTCACCGAGAAACTGAAGGCCCCGGGCGAAGCGGCGCTACTTTTGGGACTGGCCGTGGTCTGTTACGGCGCGAGCGAGCTCTTTTGGCGCGCTTCGCTCCGTCATTACACCAGCGCAAGTTCCTGAGCGTCGCGAGGAAGATCGGGACGCCCCGCCGTCATGCCTTTGCCTTCGCCGAAAGGCGCCACCGCCGAGTGCTCGAGTGCTCGTGTTGCACAACTCCATTTCTTTCACCCTCTTTGAGCGGACAACGCAGGGTTGCCGAATGGGAAAAACTGAAATTAGTACGCACCCGTATCATTTCGTTTGCCAGGGTTAGGCGCGCCTCGCATCATTATCGGGTTCGCACAAGGAATTCTGGCCCATGAACCGGTTGATCGTCGTTGCTTCCGTCTTTGCTCTGTCCCTCGCGTCCGTCCGCGCGGAAGTCACCGGCTGGCTGAATTGGCGCGGTCCGCTCCAAACCTCGGTGTCCCTCGAAAAGGGCCTGCCGACGAAACTGGGGGCCAAGGACGCGCTGTGGACGGCGCCATTTCCTGGTCAAAGCACCCCCGTCATCGCTAACGGGAAACTCTACATCAATGGGTTCCTCGGTGAGGGGCCGGATCTCCAAGAGGTCGTGAAATGTTTCGATGCCGACACCGGCCGGGAGTTGTGGGCGCATGCCGAAAACGACTTTCTTTCGGACACCATCTACCTTCGCTATTCAACCGCGTCGCCCACGATCGACGCCGAGACGGGGAATGTCTACGTCCAGCATACGCAAGGCCTCCTGATGGCGTTTACTGCGGACGGGAAGCTGCTGTGGAAGCACTCCATGATGGAAGAGTTCGGGCGACTGACCTTTCCCAATTCTCGCACCGCGTCACCTGTGGTGGATGGCGACCTGGTGATCACTCGGGGGATTACGAGCGCCTGGGGGGCTCACGGTGCCGCGGGCGACCGTTTCTACGCGTTCGACAAAATCACCGGCCAACTTGTCTGGTCGAGCGCCCCCGGTGACCGACCGCAAGACAACACTTTTTCCAATCCCTACCTCGACTATTGGAATGGCAAACGAGTGCTCTACAGCGCCGGTGGCGATAGTACGATCCTGGCAATCAACGCCCGGACGGGTGAACCCATTTGGCGATTTTCGTTTGCCAAGGCCGGTGCCAAGGGCGGGATCAATGCCGCTCTCGTTCGTTATGAGGATTCACTGATTGCCGTACACGAGTCAGAGAACCTTGACTCGTCGGAAATTGGCCGGATGGCAGCATTCCGGATTCCCAAGCCCGATGAGGTGAAGCCCACCAACGCGCTCTCGCCTGCCGTTTTTGAAGCCAAGCAGCTCGAACTATGGCGCAATGGAATCGGCTCACTCGCAAGTTCGCCGGTGCTGGTCGGCGACACGATCTATGAAGTGACAGGGACGGGAGACCTCGCCGCGGTGGATGCCAAGTCAGGCCGGGTGCTTTGGAAGAAGAAGCTCGCCATCGAGCAACGCCAGAGCACGCCTTTCTACGCCGACGGATATCTGTACGTCGCCATGTACATTGCGTCGGAAGGCGCGGACGCGGTCAAGCAGGGTGACTCGGAGTCAGGCGGCGGGGACGGCGATCTGTGGGTTTTGAAGCCGGGTCCTGATGGCGCGGAGGTGATCGGACACACGATTCTTAAGGGTCGGGCTTACGGATCTCCGATTGGCTACAACGGCAAGATTTATCTCCAGACCGACAAACAACTCTATTCTTGGGGCAAGGCCGGCAATAACCCTGGGCTGGTGAAATCGGCCGGTTCGGTGCCGTTCCCGAAGGCTGGTCCAGCGGCGCAGTTGCAGATCACACCCTACGAGGTGTTGTTGCGCCCGGGTCAGACGCAGGGCTTCCGGGTGCGATCCTTGGATGCCCAGGGTTTTACCGTGGTCGACAATTTGGATCCAAAATCGGTGAAGTGGGAGCCGTACATCCCACCGACGGCGCTGGTGAAGGTAACGATGCGGGCTGGCTTCAACGGCGACGGCCAATTGGTCGCCGACAAAACTCCCGTGGGCAGCGCCGGACAGTTCAAAGCGACACTGATGAGTGCGGAGGGCAAGGAACTCGCCGGATTCATTAAAGGGCGAGTGCTGCCCGGCATTCCGCTGAAGCAAGATTTCCAATCGTTCGCGCTAACCAATAAGACGACCAATACCGTTGAGCCCGAAACCGCGTTCGCCTATCCGCCGCTTCCGTGGAATTCCGCGCGGTTCCGGTTCGAAGTGCGTGCCAAGGATCTCGAGGGCGGGACCAACCAGGCGCTGGTGAAGACGATCGAGAACAAGTTGTTCCAACGCGGCCAGGTGTTCTTTGGGTTTCCGGACATGACCAACTACACGGTTGAGGCGGACGTTCTCAGCGAAGGCAATCGCCGCAAAATGTCTGAAGTGGGCCTGATCAATCAACGATACGCAGTCATTCTCAAAGGCAATTCCCAAGAGATCGAAGTGAACTCCAACCAGGAACGCCTGAAAGTGGCCCGGCCGTTCAAGTGGGCGCCCAACACCTGGTACCGCCTGAAAGTCCGAGTGGACGTGGCGGCCGATGGTTCGGGGATGGTTCGAGGCAAAGCGTGGAAGAAGGATGAACCGGAGCCGACCGAATGGACCATCGAAGTGCCGCACAAGCATGCGCATCAAAATGGGTCTCCAGGCCTCTTCGGTTTCGCGCCTCAAGAGCAACGTGTCGCGATCGACAACGTCAGCGTGACGGCGAACTAAAGGCTTCCTCTGGGGCTCTTTCTCGTAATCTTAATCTCTTGATCTTAATCGCTGCCGTCCATGCCGTACCGCTTCGACTACGAGAAACTGCATGTTTATCAGCGGTCCCTTGCCTTTGTCGCCTGGATCACCGAGTTGCTCGAGCGGGTTCCACCTCGTCTAGCTGCGCCCAACCAGTTGGACCGGGCTGCTACGTCTATTCCGTGGAACATTGCTGAAGGCAACGGACGATTTACCCAGGCGGACCGGTGCCGTTTCTTTGATGTAGCGCGAGGCTTGGCGTTGGAGTGTGCGGCGGCGCTCGACGTTTTAGTGACGAAAAAGATCCTTGCGGAGGCCGAGATTGATGGTGGTAAGGCGACCTTAGCGGAAGTGGTATCCATGCTGGTGGGATTGATTCGGAGCAATTCGGACTCCCGCATGCACGACGACGTCGTGCAGTACCGTGCCAGTTGAATTCTGGCGCAATCGACAAACGAAGGCAGATTACGATGAAGATTATGAGCAAGATGAAGATGACTTGGACTGTTCCCGCGGCGTTGGCATTAGTCACGGGTTTCGCCTCCCAGGCGGACGATTGGCCGCAATGGGGCGGCAATGATCCCGGACGCAACATGTACTCTCCGGCCAAAGGCCTGCCGTCGACCTTCGACCCCGGCAGGACCAAGGCGGGGACCGAAGACATTGACCTGGCGACCACCAAGAATGTGAAGTGGGTCGTCAAGCTTGGTTCGCAAAGCTACGCCAACCCCGTTGTTTCCGGCGGCAAGATCTTCGTGGGCACTAACAACGAGTCACCCCGCGACAAGCGCCACTTGGGCGATCGCAGCGTCCTTTATGCTATTGATGAGAAGACGGGGAAATTCCTCTGGCAACTCGTCGTGCCAAAACTCAAGTCAGGCAAAGTGAACGACTGGGAAAACCTCGGCCTCCTCTCGTCGCCGCTGGTCATTGGCAACCGCCTTTGGCTGGTGACTAGCCGTGGCGAAGTTCTCTGCCTCGACACTGAGGGCATGGCTAATGGCAACGATGGCCCGTACAAGGACGAGGCCAAGTACGTGACGCTCGATACGGGCAAACCGCCGATCGAACCCGGACCGACCGACGCCGATATCATTTGGCGCTACGACATGATGGAAGAACTCGGGGTCTTCCCGCACAACGCTTCCAATTGCTCGATCATCATGGTGGATGGCAAACTGTTCGTTTGTACTTCCAACGGTCAGGACTGGACCCACGTCAACATTCCCTCCCCCAATTCCCCCAGCTTCATCGCGCTCGATCCAAAGACGGGTGAGCTCCTCGGAGAAGACAATGCCGCGATCGGTCATCGGATTTTTCACGGGCAATGGACCTCGCCCTCGGCGGGCAAGGTGGACGGCAAATGGCAGGTGTTTTTCGGCGGCGGTGATGGCGTCGTTTACGCGTTAAGCGCCACGCCGGAGAAAGGGAGTGGGCAACCGAAGGTGAAGGTATTTCCCAACCAACCGGATCAGGTCGAAGACGCTGATTTGAGTTATATTAAGAAAATCTGGTGGGCGGATTGCGTTCCACCCGAGTACAAGATTAAGGACGGCAAACCGATCAAGTACCCCGCCGCCGAGGGGCCTAGTGAAATCAATTCCACTCCGGTTTATTACGACGGCAAAGTGTACGTTGCCATCGGCCAGGATCCGGAGCACGGCGAGGGCGTGGGCCGCTTAGTCTGCATCGATCCTGCCGGCAAAACTGGCGATATCACCAAAACCGGCATCGTGTGGGACTACAAGGGAATCAAACGCTCCATCTCCACCGTCAGCATCGATCCGGCAACCGGCCTGCTGTTCATTGCCGACTTCTCGGGCTACGTCCATTGTCTTGATGCCAAGACCGGCAAGTTGAACTGGGTGTACGACATGAAGGCGCACATGTGGGGCTCCACTTTCGTGGCCGATGGCAAGGTTTATGTGGGCGACGAAGATGGGGATTTCGTGGTGTTGGCGGCCAAAGGTGGCGACAAGCCGGTGGTGCTCAGTGAAACCAATCTCGGCACCCAGATGTATGGAACTCCGATCGTCGCCAACGGCACGATGTACGTGTTGTGCCAGACTCACCTTTTTGCCGTCGGCGCCGACGCGAAGCCGGTCGCGGTGGACGCGCCCAAGAAAGACGAAGTTCAAGTGAAGAACTGAGGCGGGAGCGATTTGGGTATCCTCACTTGGATCCCGTGGTGGATTTCTAATCGTCCACAGAGACTCATGGTGAGGTCCGCGCAAACGCTTCAGGAAACAATGTCTGATCGCCCAAATAGTCAGCATCCTCGGAGGGCAGCGCCGGCTCGCCACGTGATCCGGCCTGCATGGGCTGGGATTGCTCGACCAGCAAAAGCGGCTTAGTGCTTTGCTCCGCAAGAACCGATTCCCGAATCAACTGAACTGGAAGACACGTCACTCCGCCTTGAACAGCCGAAACCATTTGGTGCGGTCAGCAGGAACAACGTTCAATCGGTTGACGCCGCCCTCATTCACTGGTGTGCCTGGTACCGGCTGCCAGTCGGACAAGTTCAGGTCTCCGGTTCCCTGGAGGTTGAAGCCGGTGCTGTTGGCGGGCCACGAGAGTTGGACCTCCTCGCGATCACGCTGGATGCTCAACGTCGGCGTCGTGACTGCGCCGAATTCGGCCAAGTACCCCGGCGGAAACTCGGCCACGTAACCCTCAACGTTGCCGTCGTGTCGGCCTTCGCCGAATACCAGTGTCCCATCGGCTGACACTCCGAGGACTGAATCCACCACCCAGCCGGACGCAGCGAGATTCACACCCTCGGCGGTCAGCGCGTTGGCGAGGATCCACCAGCCATGGCGATTGCGAAAAAAAGCGTCCCGCGGGCCGCTCACCTCGTCGCGACCGAAGGTCACGGCGACCACCGCACCGTCCGCGGTCACCCCGCCGAGCGTCGGCGGAAACCAAGATTCGTTGGGCGAGCCCAGCGGTTGAATGGTCCCGGTCGTGACCTCATACAGATACATCGCGCCGTTGGTATGCAGCGAGCTGTCACCGGAGAGCAAGGTCAGGCGGGCGTCGGGGGTGAGGGCGAGCGCTTCATTCCAAGTTCCGCCGGCCATCAAGGGCAAAGCGGTAACGCCCACGCCATGGACATAGCGGAACGCTCGTACGCTGGTCGGGCCGGAGCTCCAGCCCACCATCACTGAACCGTCGGCAGAGGTTCCGCGGCCAGCGGGGAGATTGCGGGTGTCGCCCGGATTGAGGAACGGAATCAGCGTGGCCGTCGGGCCGTCGGCGGTGTAGCGGACCGCTCGATTTACGTTGTTGCCCAGCCCGTAAAGGATTGATCCGTCCGCGGAGATGGCAGTCGCCGCGCTATTGCCGGTCAGCCCGCCAACATTGCCGAGATTCAAATTCACCAGGCCGGCGCGGGTAACCCGAACTGCCGAACGCGCGCCGCCGGTCGCCACCGAACGTGCGCGACTGGCGATGAAGGCAGCATCCGGCGTGATGGCCGAAGCCCCGATGAAAGTCACGGCGGTGTTGTTGGCCACGAGATTGGGAAGGGCGATCAGGCCACCGGTGGAGCTCCAGAGAATGGCCGTATCTCCGCTGGTTGAACCGGCGTGCGCGGCGGAACTGCCCACGGCGTAGATGACTCCGGCCACTTTGGTGGCGTCGCGCACCTGACTGAAAACGATTCCGCCTGGCAAATCGCCCACCGGGTGAAAGGTCGTTGCGTGAACTCCGCCGCCGGATGACAGGCAACTCAGCGTCAGGATCAAGGCTGCGAAGTCGCGTTTTGGAGTCCGAAAGGTTCGTGGGAATGCCGACTCTAGGTGTAAACGAGTCACGGCTAAATCCTGACAGCGCGGTCGTTTGTGGGCAAGGTCTTCGCTCCACTGCCCGAGTTCGCGACCGAAACCAACGCGTAATTCGCCAGGTGATTGAATCGATCTTGAAAACGCGGTTTGTGGAGCACTCGTCCGGGTTTCGACCTGGACGCGACACTCCGTAAGCCTCAAGCCGAGTAGAGTGACTACTCGGCGAAGCATACCTCTTGTGCCCCGTCGCTCGGGCCTGACCCTATGAGTGCGCCTGTTCCCAAAAACCGAGGCATCCGTCCCCCGCGGATAGCCACTGTGCCAGGAGAACGCTTCTATGAATTATTGCAGGACACCCTGCGGGGATCCGAGTGTACCGCGGCACCGTTCCGCGACCGGATGCAAGTGTAGAGATTCTTGGATGGACTTCCCGTGCTCGCGAACTGGTTAACTGCGTCGAGAGTGACACCCCAATAACGCTAACAAGCCGATCCCGAGCATCCCGAGCGTCGAAGACGAGTCTGGAACGGTGGTCGTGCTCGTCAGTGTTCCGGAGAACCCTCTCGTTCCCCCGTGGGCAATGAGGTCGGCCAGCGTCGTTCCTGGGACGAACGTTATGAATAAGCTAAAGGTAAGTCTGTTGCCGGCCGCAAATGTCAACAAATCCGGGTCCGTGGTCTGGGGAAGAACTGAAACGTCAGAAAAGAAGTCGGAGGTCACGGAAATCCCAGTAACCTGGACCGTGCTCACGCTTTCGGCGGACCCGGTGAACCCGAACTTTGACTGAACGCCGCCTGCGGGGCTCGCAAAGATCGAGGCGTCGGTTAAGCCCAGCACGGGAGCGGTTTCAATCAGCGGCGCTGGCCCGTAAACCGTCTTGGCGGGTCCGATGTTGAAGCCTCCCGATAATTCACCTTCGAATCCGACGGCGCTACCGGTGCCTCCGAGAACTGCGCCGATGACGAATGCAGCATTACCTGAACCGTTGCCGAACCCCACCGTCGCTTCACCGGGCGCGGTAGGAGTGAAGACAATTTGGCTTCCGGGTAGGCTCGATATGAGAAACGAAATCGCGTTTGCCTGAGGCAGCAGCCCGCCCACGGTCAGGGCGGCCGCCGTAAAAAGAGACCTTTGTGAAAACGGAAAGGTTGGATTCATCGGGATGCAGCGAGCTGGGTGATTGTTTAATTGGGCGCAAAAAGTCTAGGAAAACGAACCTCGGGAAGGCGATCAAAATTTCTAGCGGACAGGCCATTTCAGTCATTTCAAGACGGTATTGAGCGCCGCGAATTGTTCGAGGCAGAACATTCCCAGGAGTCTCTGCACCTATGACCGTACCTTGACGTGCATTGAGCAAGCCATCCAACGCGGGTTGGCCTTAGCCTCCATAACAATGACGGCGGAGTGACGGTCCAATTCGTCGCCGTGAATGTGCCGCGCACCTCGCGTCTGACGAACATTGTCGACCAGCCAATCACCGATTTTGTCATTCTGCTGCCACCAAGGCTCTTCCATCTTGCCTATTCACTTCGAGATTAACAGCATGAGTGAAATGAAGGTTCGCCATAAAATCTTCGCCCTGGTTCTCGGACTTACTTTGTTGCACTCAAACGAGGTCGCGGCCCAACCCGCGGTTCTCTTCGCCAGTTTTGCGGATTCGCCTTCGCCTCTCCTCGGTCCCGATTCCGTTATTATCCTCTTTTCAGAACCGATGAAACCCAGCATCAGCATTCGGTGGAGCGCCAATGTCGACCCAAGCAAGATCACTTATGAATGGAGCGAGATACCCGTTTTCCTGACGTGCAAAAGCGATTACTTTCCGGCGAATGCGACCGTCGAATTGACTCTCAATCCCGTGGCCGGTGCGCCCGAGAATTTTCGATCCATGAGCGGGAGCGAGTTGAAAACGGGTACGAAATTGACCGTCAGCACGGGCTCG
>DLVS01000684.1 GCA_003445095.1 Verrucomicrobiales bacterium | reverse complement strand
CATTCGTCAGCGCCTCCTCCCGTCGGCGGCTACCAGGTTCATGGCGTTCATGACCCAGTCCTGATACGGCTCACGTGCGCGGCGACTCCGTGGTGGGTTGTTCCTTGAGTAGCCCCCGTTTCTTGAGCATCGCCTCCATGACGCGATCCATCGCATGCTCTGCCAAGGGTCGGCTTACCTCGTCCAAACGCGCATCGGCGGCCTTGAGCAGAGCGGGGTCGCCTGTCTTCGTTTTGGGATTTTCCCGCGCCAATACGGACTCGACGTCCTCAAGGGCTTGGTGCAACTGCTGGCGGTACTCGGGATCAAGCTCGGCGTCGTAGTCCGCCATCGTCCGGCGCGTGGCGATCAGATTGTTCCCCGCTTTAAGTTTCGCTTCGATCCATTGTCGCGCCCGCAGATCGTCAAAAGCGTTGGCCACGGATTCTTCAATCATTCGGTTCACGTCCGCGTCACTGACATCGACCGCGGATTTCAACTGCACGAGTTTTTCGTGTCCGGTTTTGACGTCCCGCGCCAGCACGTGCAGCACGCCGTTGGCATCAATCTCAAATTGGACTCCGACGCGGGGGACGGCTTTGGGCGCGGGCTCGAATTCGAGCTCAAATCGGCCCAGAGACCAATTGTCCGCGGCGCGTTCGCGTTCGCCTTGGAGCACATGGATGAGCATTGAACGTTGGCGATCGACGGCCGTGGTGAACATTTCGCCAGCCTTCACTGGAATCGTGGTGTTGCGGGGAATGATCACGTTCATCAATCCACCGAACGTCTCAATGCCCAGCGAGAGAGGCGTGACATCGAGCAGCAGTAAGTTGCGAAATCCGCCGGAGAGGATTTCCCCCTGAATCGCCGCCCCGAGCGCCACGGCTTCGTCGGGATTGACGCCGGTATTCAACTCCGGTCCTGATTGATGGTGAAACTCATCACCCACCCGAACGTCGCCTCGTTGCTCGGTGAATTCGGCACAGCCAAACCATTGTGCGACGAGCTGGCGAACCAAGGGCATTCGCGTTTGGCCACCCACGAGGATGACCTGGTCGAGATCCCGGGAGGCCAACTTGGCGTCGGCCAAGGCCCGAAGGCAGTGCGCGCGCGTGCGTTCGATGAGGTCGCGGGTGAGTTGCTCGAGTTCGGGCCGGGTGAAGGAGCAGCGGAAGCTGAAGTCGCCTTGCAGAAAGGGCAATGCGATCTCGACTTCGGTTTCGGTACTGAGCCGAATCTTAGCGGATTCAGCCGCTTCGCGAATCCGGGACAGTAACGCAAAATCACCCGCGGGATCGGGTCCGTCTGACCGGATTTTCTCGACCAGATAATCCGTCACGCGCTTGTCGAGATCGTCTCCGCCAAGGCGAGTGTCTCCGTGAGTGCTGAGGACCTGGAAGACCCCCTGGTTGAGTTCGAGTATCGAGAGGTCAAACGTGCCGCCCCCGAGGTCGTATACGGCGATCTTGGCCCGGTCCTTCAGTTTGTCCAAGCCGTACGCCAGCGCTGCAGCGGTGGGTTCGTTGACGATCCGCTCGACGGTCAGCCCGGCGAGTTCACCCGCTTTAATCGTGGCGTTTCGTTGGGCGTCGTTGAAATAAGCGGGGACCGTAATGACCGCGCGGGTCACCGACTCGCCCAGAGCGGTCTCCGCATCGTGCTTGAGCTTCTTGAGCACCTCGGCGGCGATTTCTTCGGGAGTCCAGGCGCGACCATGAAGTCCGAAGGTCACGGGACCCGCACCGGTTCCAGCGACCGGATAGGTGAGCAGCATCTCTTCGCGGGCGACTTCGCTGCCGCGTCGTCCGATGAAGCGTTTGGAAGAATACACCGTCTCGCGCGGCTTCAGCACCCGAATCCGATTGGCGGGATGGCCGACCAAAGGGGCCGCATTGGGTCCAGGAATGTGAACGACCGAGGGTGTCAGGCGTTGGCCCTGAGCATCTGCGATTACGTAAGGAATCCCACTATCCACGACCGCGACTAGCGAGTTGGTGGTCCCGAGATCAATGCCAACAATCTTGCCCATGAGCCGGGCGAACGTGAGTGAAGATGCGACGGGCGGCAAGGAAGTGCCAGCGACCACCGGAGGATGTCGCTGGGGGGGGCGACCGCGGAAGGTCAGGGACGACCGTCTAACCGAAAGAGAAAATTGGTGGTGGGAACTGGATTCGAACCAGTGAAGGCAAAGCCAGCAGATTTACAGTCTGCCCCCGTTGGCCACTTGGGTATCCCACCACAGCCAATTCGTGCACGCCCGGTCAGGCGGGTCGGGAATAAATGCGAAGCGCCGACCCTGGCTCAAGAGGTTTTTTGAAAAAACTGGTTTCGACGCCGAGGTTTGACGACCGAGGCCCCGCAAGATAGTACTTTGCCCGTGCTGACTGCGATTATCATTTTGGTGGCCTGCTGTGTGATCACCGGAATCTACCTCTTCATCGTGAAAGAACAGCTCGACGAATCGGAACGGCCAGATTGAGGCGCTCGTTGGTACGGCCGCCAACCGCGTCCACGTTCGGGTACCTGGACTCAAATCGATCCCGGTTGGGGCGGGTGGGATTGCAACGCAGCTTCCAAGGCCCCGCGGAGCCGTTCAATACGACGACGGTTGACACCTAAATCCCAGTAACCGACCCGCGAACAGGATCGAACCTCGATGGTGCCGGCGGGTGGATTGGCCAGGAACTCGACGTCATCTACGAACCGGAAGAGGCGTGATCGATATTCAACCCTCAAGTAGCTCGGCGTCGAATCCAGGATCGTTGTGCGGGGATCCGCGCGAACGATTTCTTTCAGTCGCGCCATCGCTGTCACGACCGAACCGTGGCCGCGCAGGGGAGCCACCCAATGTTTAGGCGTGTTGTCCTGGCTGCAGACGCAATTGGGTGGGCCCGGGCAGGGGAGCAGTTCGCCGTTGTCGAGACTGGAAGGAGGGCGCGGTGCCATTCGGAACATTATATTGCCTCCGGTCAGTACGACAGTGGCGGCAAGAGCAACCCATAGGCGACGGTTCACTGTCGACGGTAGCGCGGTGAGCGGCGCTCGCATGTGCAAATTGACCTGTGACCGGGGGTGGAGATCGGTTGTCCCGCGTGGCTCACGTGTGCGGCCGGGAACGCGGCTGACACGGATCGACGCAGCCGGAAATGGAAGAATACTCACGCGAAGGCACGAAGCCGCGAAGAAAAAGTACCGAATTGACCGCGGGCGACGGCTCCCCGTTCGGTGCCTTGTCCGGCGAGCGACCGACCAATGATCCGGCCTTCGCCTTCGCGGCTTCGCGGCGTCGCGTGCGATCCTTGCTGCCTGGCTTAGGGATGCCGGACGGGCCTCCTTGCTTCTTTTGTTTACGAATATAAACTGTCTGCACGTCCATCACCGCGTGTTTGCCAAATGAATCCTTTCCGGCTCAAAGTTTGACTTTGGATTGAACGCTCCGGTTTACTCCCCCGCGCTCGTTCCCCGGATTCACAAGGCAATCGAGGGTGACGGACAACATTTCCGATTGTGGCTGCCAAAGACGACTATTTAATCGACACGATGCTCGAGACGGGCCTGCTGGCTCCCGAGCTGGTAGAGGAAGGCCGCGCCGAGGCGGAGGCTAACGGTGAGGGAGTCCTCGATACTCTCGTCAAGAAAGGCACCGTAGATCCGTCGGTGGTGACGATGGCCAAGGCTAATTACTTTGGCGTCGAGTCGGTCAATCTCGGGGACCTCAAGTTGAGTGACGAGGTGATCGGCCTGGTTCCTCGGCATGTCGCTAAGAAATTCAATACGGTCCCGGTCGGCCAAAGCGAGAGCGGGGCCGTCGTGGTGGCGTTGAGTGATCCCTCCGATATCGACGCCGTTGATGGGCTGCGGCACGCGCTCAACCGTGATATTGAGCTGCGAGTCGCCGGAGCGAGCGACGTCGAAGCCGCGCTTAATCGATTCTACGGAGGAGCGGCTCGGGACGACGGCGGTATCGCCAAGATGATCCAGGACATCACCGAGGGTGAAGTCGAGGTCGGTGGGCCCAAAGGCGACGTTGGAGATGATGCCGATGCCGTGGATGCCGAAGCTCCGATTATCAAGCTGGTCAATCAGGTGATCGTCGATGCATTCAAACGGCGCGCCTCGGACATTCATTTGGAACCGCTGGCCAAGCGGTTTCGTTTGCGTTTCCGCATTGACGGCGTTTGCGTTGAACAGACGGATTTACCCAAGCGACTTCAGGCCCCGATCATTGCCCGGCTCAAGATTCAATCGGGAATGAGCATCGCAGAAAGGCGCATTCCCCAAGACGGCCGTATCAACACCAACGTCGGCGGCAAGACCATTGACCTTCGTGTCAATTCGATCCCGACTCAGCATGGAGAATCCATCTGCATGCGTATTTTGGACAAGTCGGGCCTGCGGCTCGGGTTGGC
>DLVS01000680.1 GCA_003445095.1 Verrucomicrobiales bacterium | reverse complement strand
AATCCGCCCGAAGGCTTCGCGATCTCCCGCGCTGGACTGCTGCCAAAGTTGGTCGTCGGACGTTTCGGGCACGATGGCTATTGGTGTCTTCATCGTCCATCTGTGGCCGTGAAAGTCAAAAAGGTGACAAGAAATCGGTGCGGTGGACAGGGTGCGGACCTGAATCAGTCCTCGCGATCACTCTCGGGACCGCCAACGTTCCTGCTGGTAATTCTCGCGTCAACGATGCTTCACGAATTCCCACGACCGAGGCTTCCGAGAACCGACGTCAGCGGGTGATCGATCACCTCGTATCCGCCTCGCCGACTCGCCGGTAGGGAGAGTACAGCGTTGCCAAAGGTCCCGGATCATGAATCCAATCTTCTCAACTCCTCGAGTCTCCAGCCTATGAGCCTCAAAATCTTCCTCAGCCACGCGTGGAACGACAAGAACCTCGCCGCGTTCAAGGCCATCGAGACGCGGCTCGCCGAGGGCGGCCACCAGGTCTGGGTGGATAAGCGCCAGATCGAATTCGGCGAGGCCATCCCGGCAAAAATTGAGCAGGGCCTCCGTGATGCCGACATCGTCCTCGTTCTTTGGTCGAAGCACGCCCACGAGTCGAGCGACGTCATCCAGGAAATCGAAACGGCTGGCCGCCTCGGCAAACTGGTCATCCCCTGCAAGATCACCGACTACGAGCCAGAGGCGTATCCACCATTTCGCGAAAAGAAATACCTCCGTTTCGACGGGCACCACCTCGAACTCGGTATCGTCCATCTCAGCCAATTCCTCATCCGTCTCCAGAGCCAGCGCAGCACCGCCGTTCGCGCCGACGCTGGTCTCCAGTCGCAGATCGGGGCGCTTCACGACGTACTCGCAGAGTTCGACGATTGGGCCTTCCGCAAGGGGAAGGGTGTCACGGGCAACGAAGCGTCGAGCACCTACATCGACCGGATGCTCGCCATGGGAAAACGACTGGTCGATGCGAGCAACGATCCGCCGGCCGAAAAAGCGCGCCTTACGAGCTTCTTCCAGCAAATGCAGGAAGTCGCCCGCGCTTATCCCGACCCTTCGCAAGAAGCGATCAAGAACGCTGCCATCGGCACCGCGATTGAGCGCGCCGATCCGCGGGGAGAATCGCAAATACTTCAGACTTTCAAAAGCATGCTCGCGCAGATCCCCCAGGCCACCGCGGGACCTCCACCTCCACCTCCACTTCAATTCGCAAAACCTATGCTCATCCAGCAACTCGAAAACCACATCGCCGCCGTCCACCAGCTCCCCAACTCCGCCCAAGCCCTCCGCCAACACTTGGCCAGAATTCTCCCGCCCGATCAGATCCAACCAGCCGAGGCAGCCCTCCTCTCGATGATCGGTGCCGTCCCGCAAATCCTCACGGCCATCGCCACGGCGGGCGATCAGGCCCAAATCGGCCATCTCCTCGCGCCCATTATTCAAACTGCCGCTCAATATTTCCTGCAACCGAACGATCTCATCCCCGACCAGGCGGGCGCGCTCGGCCTCCTCGACGACACCTACCTTGTCCACGCCTTCCTTTATCACATCAACGCCACCTTCGCCGCGCATACCGGCAGGCCGTTGATCGCCGTGGACATCTCCAATGCGCTCAACCTCGTTCGTGCCGTCCTTGGACCAGTCATCACCCAGCAACTGGATCAAGCCGTCGTGCAAACCGTGAACGCCATCGCTCAACAACACTACGCCCAGCAACTCGCGCAGTGGCAGCAGACCAACCAAATGTCAGCCGTGCAATTCGACCCGGAGCGAGGATCCTGGGGCGGCACCACTGAAGACGAAATCGCCCGCCTCAGCGCGAAAATACGTGCCAACTTTTGATGGGATTTTGGAAGAGCGATACATCGAAACGCGACGTCGAGGGACAGGACACCCGACCCACACCTAGCCCCCAGCGACCGAGCGACCGCCACTTCCACGGACTGACGTCCGCAGCTACGCCGCCATCACGCATCGTAGCCGCCGACCTAAGTCGGTGGGCGTTCCTAGGCGAGCGCAAGAATGGGTGAGGAAATGCCAAGAAGTGAGGAGGCCCTGCCCTCTACCGCAACTATCGGTAACATGCGGTTTCCCCATGTGCTCGGCAGTGCCTGTGGCGGATGCCCTTTTGCTGATGAAAATCAAACCGGGTTTCTTGCGTCTTTTGTTGATCCTTTCATGGGTCGGGTCGTTTTCGCCCCGGGCGGCGGACTACCAGGTTCTCGGTTGGAACAACCTTGGGATGCACTGCCTGGACAGCGATTATTCGGTGTTCAGCATCCTGCCGCCGTACAACACCATCGAGGCCCAGCTCATCGTGGACGGACGCCTGCAGACCCGTGCGGACGGCTACACGGTCACCTACGAAGCGGTGGCCGACCCGGATGGATCCTTCAATTCCACCGCGATGGAGAAAGGGAACTTCTACCAATTCGCCACGGCGTTGTATGGGGCCCAGCTCGCGCCCGAAGCGGGACTCGCCGGCTGGTCAATGCCCGGCACGAACAACACCCCACAGGCGATGCTGTTTGAATCCACGAACCGCCCGGCAGCCGGCGTGGAAACCCTGGTTAATTGGTTTCGTGCCGAAGGAATACCAATCGCACCCTTCGATGATGCGGGCCGGAAGAACTACTATCCACTCATGCGCCTCATTGCCCGAAACGCTGCGGGCGCCGCCGTGGCGTCGAATGACATCGTGCTGCCCGTGTCGGATGAGATGGATTGCCGAACCTGCCACGCCTCCGGAACCCAAACTGCGGCGCAACCGGCTGCGGGGTGGGTTTGGAGCGGTAACTCGGAACGTGACTTCAGACTAAATATCTTGCGCCTGCACGATGAACATCAGTTTGCGACTCATGCTGAGTTGTATCAGGAGGCGCTCGCCGCGCGGCAGTTCAATCCCCTGGGTCTCTATCGTGGAGTCGTCGCGGACGGCAAGCCGGTTCTCTGCGCAACGTGTCACGCTTCGGAGGCTTTAGGAACTGCCAGTTTTGGAACCATCTCGCCACTTACCGCCGCGGTACATTCGAAGCATGCGACAGTGATGGATCCTGAATTGAACCTCACCCTCGACAGTTCATCCCACCGCGCCGCTTGTTATCGGTGCCATCCTGGTTCGGCGACGCGCTGTCTGCGGGGGGCGATGGGCGGCGCAATCGCGAGCGACGGATCGATGGCGATGCAGTGCCAGAGCTGCCATGGCAGCATGAGCCAGGTGGGATCGCGCGACCGCGTGGGCTGGTTCATGGAACCGAACTGTCAGAGCTGCCACACCGGAAGCGCGACCCACAATAATGGCCAGATCCGCTACACCTCAGTGTTCGAGGCCAACGGCAACCCGCGGGTGGCGGTGAATTCACTATTTGCCACCCAGCCCGATACACCTGCCGCCGGCCTCTCACTCTACCGATTCTCCGCAGGGCATGGCGGACTGCAATGCTCTGCCTGTCATGGGTCCACTCATGCCGAGTTTCCGGCCACCCATCGCAACGACAATCTCCGGAACGAGAAGATCCAAGGTCATGCGGGTGTCACCGCCGAATGCATGTCGTGCCATGTCTCCATGCCGGCGGACAACGCTACGGCCGCCGGAGGACCCCATGGAATGCATCCCATCGGCGCAAGTTGGGTGCGCTTCCATTCCGAGGTGGCCGAGAGTAACACGGGCCGTCAGAAATGCGCCGCCTGCCACGGGGCGGACTTCCGCGGTAGCGTCCTTTCCCGTGCCTTCGGGCCGCGCACGCTGACCGTGGATATCGAGGATACCGTCTTCACGCTGAAGTTATTCCAGGGCGCAACCGTGGGTTGCTTCAACTGCCACAACGGACCCCACAGCGAGGACGTCAACACATCGGCCGCCCCGACCGTCCAAAATGTCGCCGCTCAGACCACGAGTGGGACACCGGTGCCCATAACGATTCCGGTGACTGGGGCAAATGCGAACGTGGTCATCATCGCGCAGCCAACGCACGGTTCGGTAGGGCTGAGCAACACGATCGCCACCTATTTCCCGGACCCGGGTTTCGTCGGTACGGACACCTTCAAGTTCGCCGCGTGGAATGGACAAAAGAACTCGGAGCTGGCGACGGCCACCGTGGCCGTGGCTACCGGACCGTATTCCGTCACGGTGCGCGCGCTCGTGCCGCCAGAATATCCGGCGAAGTGGCCAGCGGCCTTCACCGCCGTTCCCCTGCCGGTGAACACCACGGCAGCGGTGACGTATGAGTGGGACTTCGGTGACGGCTCGCCCCGCGGCACCAATCGATTTGAAACGCATACCTACCAGAAGCCCGGAACCTACTCTTGGAAGGTGATTGCGCAGCTCGGCGCGGAGAGCGCCCGGGCGCAAGGGATGATCGTGGTGGGCGACCCGATTCATCCGCGCGTCACCGCCGGGCCAGTCACCCACATTTCGTGGGCTCAATCGACGGCTGATGCCGTGTTGGAACAAGCGGCGACCCTGACCTCCGTGCCCGGCTGGATTGCGGCAACCAACGAAGTTCACACCACCTCGGGCATACTCAGTGTGGAAGTCACCGATCCACTGCCATCACAATTCTTCCGGCTGCGTCAGGTGGAGTAGGTGCCCCCGCTGGCCACACCGACGCGCGTCACTGCGGACGGAACGGTGTCCACTCTACGTGCCCAACGCGGACAGGGCTAATCGCGGAAACTGTCCGTTCTGATTTCAGGTTTCCATTGCTCGTCTGGTGAGGGCGCATACCTCAACGCAACTCGGTTATCCCGGCTGGGTCGGAGACCCCGATGCCGGGCCGAGAACCGCCCCCTCGTAAATCTCAGACACCGAAACTCGCAGGTCCAAAGAAGCCAATTGCAGTTCATGCGCGGCATCCAGCAACGGTTGGGGGTGCCAGCCATCCGCGCGGCGGTAAATCACAATCTCCCTCCGAAGCGACGATACCAAAACATACTCTTCCAGCGTTTCGACCTGTAGATACGCGAAAAGCTTCTCCCTTCGATCGGTCTGCTGGGTATGCTCCGATAGGACTTCAATAATCACGCGAGGGTACCGAATGAATCGTCGATCGGTGTCCCGCGGGTCGCAGGCCACCATGATGTCGGGATAATAAAATGTTTCCGCGACGTCCAAACGCAGCTTAACACCGTTAATGAAAACACGACAGGCACTGCCTCGGAGGTGACCGCGGATCACCGACTGAAGATTCTGTGCGATTTGATTGTGGTCGGTGGTTTCGCCGGCCATCGAATAGATGACTCCACCCACCCATTCGTGTCGCTCGACGCTGACGTCTTCACTCGCCAGGTATTCGGCCTCCGAGACAACCTGGTATTTCTCCGCCGCGCTCATGATGCGAATTGTATCCTGCATTGTTGCGTCGTCGAGCCGGCGTATGTTTTCCACGTCCGACAGCGCACATCCTTAACTTGTTGGTGGAGACTCTGCTCCGGCACCACCAGTCGCGATCCCACGGTAGTGAGAAATCGCGAACACGGACTGGCTGCTCAGGAGAACAGCCACCACCAACTCCGGGCTTAACCCTTCGGTGACTTCTCGAGCCGACCGAGTCCGCGCAAAACCAGCGCAATCATCTCCGGCAAGACCATCGTGGTGAAGAGGCGTTCGTTTTCTTCGGCGGTGAGCCCGTTGTTCAAACCGCTCACACCGATCTGCTCCAGTTCCGCCGTCAACGCGGCGTAATTCACCGGCTCTCCGCCCGGCGGCAAATGCTGGTTATAAAACTCGCAGGCGGCGCGAACTTTCTCATCGGCGAGGCGCTCTGCGTCGGTGAAGGCAGCGGGCTTCTGACCGCGCAGCGCGGCGATGATGGCGTCGGTACATCCACCAAAAGCGCCAATGAGATACACTGGCTTGTGCGCTCGCAAGGCCAGCAAAGCTTCTTCGGCCAGTCCGGGATACCGGCCCAGGCCGCGCACGCCGAAGCTTCCAATTTGACCGCCGAGAAAAATCCGGGCGTCTGTCTCCGCGTTCATCTGTTCGCGCATCGACGTCAGGCTTCGCGCCCAGGCCAATAGATTTTCTGGCGTCGTCGGCGGCAGCTTAACCGCGGGATCGAGCCCCGGGATTTCGGGAGCCTTAATTTTATGAAACTCGACCAAGCCAGCCCAATTGGCTTCCTGGTCTTCAGTGAGATCGAGATGAATCGGCCAACACAGCCACGACTGAAGGGGCGGCGAATCCTCTCCACTCAAGACCCGATAAGCAGCCAGCAGTTCGAAGAGCACCACGGTAAATCCTCCCTGACGCAAGTCGCCTCCGTAGGCGAGCGTCGCGCCCGCAGCGAGCAGGAACCGCGCGAACTCGGTCATCGAATCGCGCAAGTGCGGTGACGAGGGCGCCGCCTTCTCATCAGGCAGGCGAGGAAAACCAAGACCCCGCTGCGCGAGATTTTCACTCTCCGAAATGGAAAGACCAACGCGCCGTCGGGTCAGCGACTTCGCCAATAGCTGGGGATTGTCCGAGCCAACCGGATTGGCAAACAAGAGTGTCGGCGTGGTCAGACGGAGGTTCGGCGCGAGATCGAGCACGAGATCGAGTTCTTGCTTCGCGAGCGGCGGATCCGGATAGACAAAAAACGGGACTTGGTCGGCCTCAGTGCGAAGGGCCAGCGCGGTGAGCAACTCCGGCGCTCGAGCCAGCGCACGAACCCCCGCCGGGACCTTGAAAAGCAGACACAAGTCCTCGAAATGCTGATTGAAATACTCGGTCCTCAGCACTTCGCGCAGGACAAGTCCGACAATGGCTTGGAGTCGCGCAGGATCATTCGGCCGCCAGCGGATCGTGGGAACATTGCCAAGGTAGGGAAACGACCGCCCTTCGCCCTCTTCAATCGCGTGAATCACGACGAGCGGGCGTCCGCGACGCTTCGCTCGGATGACCTCATGTTGGCACCAAACGCGGGATGCGTAAGCGTCGGTGTGAATTAGGGCGAAGGCGGCCGTGTCAATCCCCTGATCGATTTCATCGGAGAAGCGGAATCCGGCCGCGATGTCGATCGTATCGAAGAAGGTATCGAGTGCGAGATTCTCTTGGATGTAATCGCGGAGCACCTTGGCCACGTTCTCGCCATCAAGTTTGGCGTGGCTGAGGAACAGGCGCATTTTCGGAGGGCTAGAGCCGCCGGCGCCTTCCCGCTCAACACTTCCTACGGTCGGGCGTTGCGTCAGGAGGCGACCGAGTTCGTTGGTGAGGCGATTGAGTAAGAGGCCGGGAGCCGCGTCCGGAGCGACCTCCTGGAGTCGGATGAAGTTCGCCTCGGGGAACAACTTGTAAGCGTTCGGGGTGAAGGCGACCGGAAACACTCGGTGGCGGGCCGGATTCGCGAGGGCGTCGCGCGCAAGGGGCGCAACGTAGCCGCTCCAATCGTTTCCCGCGATGACCATCTTCGCATCGGCGAGCACCACGACCGCTGTGTGCTGCGCTTCATCCATCACGACCGGCGCCGGTAATTTACCGGCGACCGGTTCACTCCGGAAAAACACGGGAATCCCCAGCCCGCGGGCATTGGGTTGTTCGGGCTCACGGGCGAAGTATTTGTAAATCCGCTCGGCCATTTCCCGGCCACGCACAAACTCTGGATGCCAGACGACATAGATGACCAGACGTCGTTGGTAGTTTGCGGCCGCCAGAATCTCCGAGTTCATTTGGCGAGATTAGGCCAGCGTGGTCAGCCAAACAATTCGGCATTTGTGGTGTTGATCGCTAGCTCTGAGGCCAGGTCAACTTGAATCGTTCGCGACGTTCCGTTGAACTCGACCTGGCCGTAGGGGATCAGTTTTCGTTGAGCGGATGTCGGCCAATGTCCTCAACCAAGACCTGACAATTGTCGGAGTTCGGCTTGCCGTCACCGCCACGCTCGCCTAACTGCATTGCGGACCGGCGGCGGTCCCATTCAAAACTATGAAAACGGTTCTTAAACTTATTACCATTGTTGCGGTGGTGTTGGCGAACCTGGCGGTCACCGGCTGCCAGGAGAAAACTCCGGTGGAAAAAGCAGCCGACAGCGTGAAAGACGCGGCGGATTCCGTCGGCGACGCTGCGAAAGATGCAGCGAACAAAACGAAGGACGCGGCCAAAGAGGCCGTCGATAAAGCCAAAGACGCGGTCAAATAGCCGGTACCTTCGATGGTGTTGGTAGGCTGGCCTTGTTTCGGAGCGCAGGTGGCTCGTCGGGCGCGAGCGCCGGGCTCCAGTGAGTCTGGCGTGCGGGGCAAGCGGGTCGCTTTTTGCGCGGCCCCCCCTCGCTTCCTTCGTTCCTTCGTTGACTTCTCTTGATTGACTGCATCCTGCATCGCTCAGGTGCGCCCACCCTCATGGCGCCAGGATCGCACGGTAGAAACGATTGCGGAAAATGCCGCCGTCTAAGTCCTTGAACTGCGTCGTTCCCGTCGTGGGCCGAAGCGTGGTCACCGGATTCCAATCGAGAAGATTGGCGGATCCTTCGATTCGATAGGAATACCCGGGGTCCCCAGTCAATTCCCAACGAATGGCTCCAGTCGTGTCGCGTTCGAGGAACGTCAGGACGGGAGACAGGTCCGGGCAGTCAGGGTAAAGAATCACTTCCTGAGTGGTGGCGAGCCCCGCGGCATCGGTGACTGTTAGGGCCAAGGAATAATAGTAGGTCTGACCATCGCAACCCAATGGGGCAATGCTGACGGAGGAGGCGCAGTTCGTGTCAAAAGGGTCAGTGTGGGCGTGGTGGTTGTGATGCAGGGTCGTCTGCCACCTGCAGATGAGCTGGCTCGGGCCGTGTTCCGCATCGGAGATCGCCGCACTTAAAGGATAGACCGTTTCTTTGAGTAACGGATAACGCGTCCCATTGGTTGGGCTGGTGATCGTGACTACGGGCGGCGTGTTGTTCACGGAGACCAATAAGGTGGCGAGCGCAGTGGCATCGGAACGATCGGTGACAGTAAGCGTGACCGTAAACGGCGTCGCCACGCCGGCGGGCTCGACGAAGGTGTGGGACGATTTGGCTTCAGTGACGGCCGCGGATCCGTCTCCAAAATCCCAACGGTAGATTAAGGGAAACCCCTCGGGGTCGGTCGAAGTGCTGCCATCGAACTGGATGGTCAGCGGACTGGGGCCAAACAGTTTGTCTGCTCGAGCCACCACACTAGGCGCTTGATTGCTGGTTATCCCGTAGCGCACTCGATGGATGCCGTTGGTCCAGGTCACGTAGTACAGACTGCCTTCCACTGGGTGTGTCGCGAGGCAGACAATGCCGCCGCCGTTGGTCAAAAAATCGCGTACAACGACGGGCCGGTTGTTAGTATCGAACGTGAAATTGCGAATCCATTGCCCCTCGTAGTCTCCGTGGAAATAAGTGTTCTTATAAGTCACCGGAAAATCATCGCCCTGGTACCAAGTCCCCCCGATGGAGCTTGTACCGCCAAACTGCGCGCCTGACACCGGCGAATCGGGTGTACCAATCGACGTCACCGCCGCGGAGCCGTCCGCGGCGTACACACCCGTGCGCGCAGGGCCATTTTCGTGCTTCCAATCGATCACGGGCCGCGCATGCACGAAACGCCGCAAACCACCGGGAATCTGCAGCGCCGGGTTGCACGGATTTGGCCAGCTCGGCGGATTACGGTTGTCCTGCACCAGAAGATTGCGAAAGGAGAAGTATTGTTGGGGACAGTGATTGAGGCCGAACAATGGATTGGGCGCGTCCTGATTGCTGACGTCGACGATCCCAAAAATCGGATGCATCTCGAGTCCCTCGTACATGGGCCAGCCGAAGTTCATTCCCCCATTCGTCGCCACGTTCAGATCCTCGAAGCCGTGTAATCCAACATCACCAATATAGAGCGCACCGGGATTGGCGTCCTCGCGACGATGACTTCCCGTGCCCGGTCGAAGGGCCGTACGGAAGGGGTTGCGCAGACCCAGTGACCAAACCCGCGACCGCGCCGAACGGGGGTAAGCGGGGTCAAAGAACGGGTTGCTCGCGACTCCATCGCCAGTCTCCGGATCCAAACGAAGAATCTTCCCGCTCAGAGAATCCACGAGCTGCGCGCGAAATGATCCGACGTTTTCCTTCGGTTGGATGATGCCTTCGGCGAGGGCTTGCACAACGTATGTTTCCGGTGCGTTGCCGACGTCGAGGGTCAGATAGCTCCCACCGTCTCCGCAACCCACCAGCAAAGTTCCGTCCGTGCCGAACACCAGCGAGCTAATCCCGTGAGATTGGTACAAACTGGGGAAACCATTGGTGACACTTTCCCCGAGAAGAACTTTCCTGCTGGTAGGATCGACCGAGCGAAAATCGTCGGACGCCCGCGCAGTGTAGCGAGTGACGCGGTGAATCGTGGCCATAAAGTACTCGTTCGTGGCCGGGTCGTAGGCCGCGGTTCCGAACTTGGTGAGGTGATGGTGATCGACCGTGTAACCGAGATAGATGTATCCGTTCTGGCGAAAGTCCGGATGAAACGCGAAGCCGAGAAGACCCAAATCGCGCCAAGCTCCCACCTCTTCGCTGATGTCGATCAGTGGCGGCGACTGTTTGATTCCGCCTTCGACGATCCACACTCGCCCGCCGCGTTCCCACACGTAAGCACGTCCGCCGGGCGTCTGTTGCTCGGGTTCAAACGTGATGCCCACGGGTTCAGTCCAAGGGCCTGGAATCGATTCCTCAGCAAAGCCCTCAGGCAGGGTCGCCGATTGGCCTAACTCAAGAACCGCCGCGGACGCCAAAGCAAGCAAGACGGCTATCCACACCCGCCTCGCGCTTACACCAAAATGCCATCCGCTCACGAAGCAATTCATCGATTCATTCCGGGCTACTGCTGGCGGCCCAACGGCCGGAGCAAATCGGTGGCGTGGTGAAGATCGGTCACGGATGGAGTCTGACCGATTCATCGTTGGTTGGCAGCGGGAAGTTGGCGAAAGGAAGCACGACGATGGGACATCGATGAGTGCTTCTACCCCAGCGTGGAGTCGGCACTGAGTAGAGCGCGCGGAAGCCCGTGAGCGTCCGGGTGAAGACCACTCCTGCGGCGTGAGCCAACAAGCATCCAGGGTCAATGCGAGTGAGCGATTCCGCAGGCGTGCGCCTGGGCGTGAAGGATGTGGCCGATAATCTCATCAAGGCCGACGCCGTTCTTCACCTGCGCGAAGACATAGGGTCCAGGACCACGCATCATTCGAGCATCGCGCGCCATAACTTCGAGATTCGCGCCGACCGCAGGGGCGAGATCGGTTTTGTTGATCACTAACAAATCCGACTGGGTTAAGCCGGGGCCACCTTTGCGCGGAATCTTGTCGCCGCCCGCAACGTCGATGACTTGGATGGTGTAGTCGGCCAACTCACGACTGAAACAGGCGGCAAGATTGTCGCCACCGGACTCCAGCAAAAGGAGGTCGGGTGAAACCGCTCGGTGAAGGTCTTCGAGCGCGAGCAGATTTGCGGAGATGTCTTCCCGAATCGCCGCGTGCGGACACCCGCCAGTCTCGACCGCGCGGATCCGTTCGGCGGGCAACGCGTCGTGGTGCAGCAAAAACTCGCCATCTTCTCGGGTGAAGATGTCGTTAGTGACGGCGGCGAGGCTCAGGCGGTCGCGCAAGCGCAGGCAGAGCTGCAGCATCAGTGCGGTTTTCCCGCTGCCTACCGGCCCGCCGACACCCACCGTGAAGGCTCGCCGCGCATAATCGCGGTCCAGCGGCCGATCCCGGTCGTGAA
The DNA here is from genome assembly GCA_003445095.1 of Verrucomicrobiales bacterium. GTDB lineage: Bacteria > Verrucomicrobiota > Verrucomicrobiia > Limisphaerales > UBA9464 > UBA9464. Next base: position 3,162 of record DLVS01000680.1, on the reverse strand, counting down.
ATCGGCCCGGATGGTCCAGATGTTCGTGGGTGTGGGGGTGACCGTGGTGATCGTGTTCGTGAGAGTGCGGCGCGCCCATCGGCGTAAGCGTGGGCAAAAGGGTGATTTGGGGCAAATGAGGATAATGTCACTGTCACGCCAAAATAGCCGTTCGAAGCAGGATTCGAGATGTACGAATGTGGGAACGGTTCGTAATTTGGTCGCTGGTAATCTCCAAGGACATACGTCTTGATTGGCGGTTCCGGATGCCAGTGAAATGTGTCAAACAAGAAAGCACGTGACATGACCAGCAACAGTACCTCCGTTTTCCTCCGCCGGGTCGTCCTGCAAAACTATATGAGCATCGCACGTTGCGCGATCGAGCTCCGCGCCCTCAACTTTCTGGTGGGCCCGAATGGCGCTGGAAAAAGCAACTTCCTAGATGCGCTGCGCTTCACTGCTGATTCCCTGAACACTTCAGTGGAACACGCTCTTCGGGACAGGGGTGGAATCAGTGAGGTTCGCCGGCGTTCAGCCGGGCATCCGACGAATTTTGGTGTGCGGCTCGAATGGTCTCTGCCCAATGGGAACCATGGTCTCTACGCGTTCCGAATCGGCGCCAAGCCTCAGGGAGCGTTCGAGGTGCAAAGGGAACATTGCGTTGTCCATTTCGCGAATCCCACGATCCCATCCGCGAGCTATGAGGTCCATTCGGGACAAATTCATGGCTATTCCCTCGCGTCGCCGCCCGCAGCGGCGAGTGATCGATTGTTCCTGGTCGCGGTTTCGGGCCAGCCGGAGTTTCGCCCGCTCTACGATGCCCTCTTGCGCCTGGGACTTTACAACTTTAACCCGGACGTCATTCGAGAGCTTCAAGCCCCGGATCCGGGTGAAGTGCTCGCGTCTGACGGGCGAAATCTCGCTTCGGTACTTAAGCGCATGGCCGAACAACCCAATGGTCCCATGAAGCGCATGGTTGAGTTACTGGGAAAAGTTGTTCCCGGAATCAAGACGGTTTCACATCGTCCTGTCGGGAAAAAAGAAACCTTGGAATTCCGTCAATTGGTCGCAGGCAGCAAGGATGCATGGCGCTTCGACGCGGAAAACATGTCAGACGGCACACTCCGTTCGCTCGGCGTACTCGTTGCGCTCTTTCAGCCACCCGCGTCAGATGGACGCGCTGTTCGAGTTGTAGGTATTGAAGAGCCAGAGACTGCCCTACATCCGGGTGCCGCCGCGGTGCTTCGCTCCGCATTGTTCGAGGCGTCACGCCATACACAGATCCTCGTTACCAGCCATAGTCCCGACCTCTTGGACGACAAACAAATTTCTGCCGATGCGATCATATCCGTTATCAGCCGTGGCGGGGAAACCATTCTGGGCTCAGTGGATGCCGCGAGTCGCAGTTCCATCCGCGACCAATTATTTACCGCCGGAGAGCTTCTTCGGCTGAATCAAATCGAAACGGACGAAACGGTTCACCAGGCGATTACGGCGGCGCAACTCGACCTGTTCGACCGTCCATGAATCCACTGCGTATCGCCGCGATCGTTGAAGGGGACGGCGAAGTTGGAGCTGTGCCAGTATTGCTCCGACGCTATGCCGACTTGAGTGGCTGGCCCGGCCGGATCTTCATCCCGCCGGTTATCCGTCAACCGGCGTCCAAACTGTTTAAGCCCGGCCAATTGGAGCGTGTGGTCGAACTAGCAGCGCGTAAACTCGGCGGACCCGGTGGAATCTTAGTCCTACTCGATTGTGAGGACGATTGCCCAGCCCAGCTCGGTCCGACTTTGTTAGGCCGCGTTAGGAACGCCCGCCCCGACCTCCCCTCAGCAGTGGTGCTGGCTCACCGCGAGTATGAAGCCTGGTTCTTGGGCGCCGCCTCTTCGATTGCTGGACAACGATCGCTACCGAAAGATTTGCGCCCTCATCCGTCGCCGGAATCGATCAGGGCGTGCAAAGAGTGGTTGTCAGATCAAATGCCGCGTGGTTCCGCCTATAACGAAGTAGAAGATCAGCCCGCGCTCACAGCGCTCTTTGATTTGGAGGCTGCCAGGCACGCGTGTCGATCGTTCGACAAATGCCATCGCGACTTGATGGCCCTCATCCAGCGAGTAGCCACCGTCAGTGCCAGTCCTAAGGATTAGTCGCTTGATAGAGCGGGCATGGAGCATGCCCAAGCCGCTAAATGACCTTGAGGTTCTGCCGCGCGATGTAGCCCCGCCAGCCGCCGAATTCCGTGATTTCTCGCTGGCCTTCGCAAAGCCAGGCTTCGCCCAGTACTCCCAACACCTCCGCTGCGGCCAAGAGCACCTTCCCGATGGCCAATCCCGCCGGCTCGGCTAAGAGCACCGACGCCAAACCGGACCGCGGAACCGACCAAATCTCCAGTTGAATGGCCGTTCCTCCACTGGGGAATCGCATCATGGCGGGATGTCGGTCGCCAATGGACCAAATTCGGTATTCCGGCGCCGTCGCCGTCTCGCGCACAAATTGCGCGCCGACCCGCAGCAAGTTCGGATTGAGCTCGAGGCCGCGCATCAACGTGCCGTTGACTGCGAGCAAGATAGGTTCGGAATCACTCACGGGTTTCCCTCAGGTCGCCTCTTCAAGGAAGACCACCGGCTTTTCGTAGATCGCCAAGACGATGCAGCCTTCTTCACTGAACACCCGATGACTGGTCCCGGGCGGATTGATCATTAACGTTCCCGCAGCGGCACAACTGTTTTGGTCCCGCTGCGAGCCGGCTAACACGAGAATATGTTCATATCCGGTGTGCACGTGAAGTGGGATTCCTCCGGCTTTGTTGAATCGGAGCAAGGCCGCAGTGGGGCCGTTGATTCCATCGCCATAGAGCCGGTGAATTTCCACGCCTTCACGAAATGGTTGCCAGGAAATCTCGTCTGCGCGCGCGGCCAACCGAAATAGATCCGGAAGTTCGATTCGGGAATAGGTGGAAGGCGAGGTTGCGGGGGTGTCGAACACGATGGAGCCGGAGGCTACTGGGCGAAGGCGCGGCGATAAAGCCGGCGTTGTTGAGCAATTTGGTGTGCAGGTAACTCCCGAAGTCAAAGAAGACACTGTCGGCGAGGGCGCCAGTTGCCGTCGGCGGGGTGCCGACGGCAACGCCCGGGGCGGGCGTGCTCCCCAGACCGGGACGCCCCAGCGACAAAATCTAGATCG
>DLVS01000074.1 GCA_003445095.1 Verrucomicrobiales bacterium | reverse complement strand
GTTCGCGGATTCCGATCATCCACACTTCGTCAAAGTGGGCCGGGTTAAAGTGTTCGGGATTGTCGAACCGGAATTGCTGGATGTCGGCGTTGGCAGGTTCGGTAAAAACCGCGGTTGCCTGGTCCCGGTGTGCTTTGGTGACCTTGAACTTTGCGAACACGCCGCCCGTGCCGTCCAACGCGTCGATCAACGCAGTCAAACCAAACTTGTCTTCCTCATTAAAACTACCGTCATCGTCGGTCAGAAGAAGAATCTGGATTGGAACCGCCTGCGGCAGCATGGGCCCGGAGGAACCGGGAAATCCGGACGACTCGAAGGTCGGTTGATTGGTTTCGCCACTCATAAGTGAAATGTGTTGACGGTCTGCGGAGCTTAGTCGGCCTCATTGCCCACTGATGGGAGTTGCCTATCCACCTTCTCACGGTATGGAGGCTTGGTTCCGGCAGTGGGCTAATCTTCGCCCATCATTTACCCCGATATCGCGGGGTCAAGGGCGTTTTCCCGGGAGCACCCAGATCGCGCGAAGCTGGATCAAGCTCCTGTGGCTCGCGGGATTCATCCCGCAGGGCGGTCGAAACCAATCAAGCGATGAGAGTCTTGGAGCCCTATTCGCGCTCGGCGTTCCTGCGGACTGAAGTCCGTGCCGCTACCGAGGGTGCCTCTCACTCACTGACCCGACGGGAACCCCAGTACGAAATCCAACTCCACAGTACGCAAAATAGGGAGGCGACGGACATCCCGATGCGCCACATCAGAATCTCGTGCGCATATTCCGGATCGGACTTCTGGATCACTTGTGCATTGATGATCATCCGGCCACCGAGCGATTCTCCAAAAAACGCTAACGCGAGAAACAGCACGGCCATGAAGCCACCCACAATTGCACCAGCAATTAGTTCAGATTTCTTGAACCAGCGAAATGCCATATGTGGACCCCTCGTCCTCCGCGATGGTAAGCTACAATTCTGCCTGCGGCATCAATCATAACATTCCGGTAGCACCAGAAACTTCTCGAACAAAAGGGTCAGTGCCTTTGGGGGTCGTCTTCCGGGAGAAGCGCTTCCCAAGCCAAAGAGGATCCTGGAGTTTGAACTTCAAACCGGCCAATCTGTCTCCGCTTCACGTAACGAATGCACTTCTTTCGCTGGCTGACCTCCCGAACGGTGCGCAAGGCATGCGAATTGGAGGACGCCGTCCGCAAACTCCTGAACCATCAGCGCGATTTGCTAGCCCCGCACTCCGTGGCTGCAGTCGAGGAAGCGCTCGCCAAGTTCCGAAAGCAGATTCGCAGTGGGGAGGCCCCCGGGTTTATCCCCGACCAGATGGACGCCCTCGAGGCGATCGCGAACAAATGGTTGAAGCCTTACCCGCACCAGGGTTTGCACCAGAACCTAGTCATGCTGCTGGAGATCGCCGTTCTGATCATCGGCAGTCGCGCATTTTTGATTCAGCCCATGGTGATCCCGACGGGCTCGGCCCAACCGACTCTCTGGGGCGTGACGTCTCAGGATTTGCGTGAAACCAACACACCCATTCCGTCGTTGCCCCAGCGGATCTGGGAGAAGATTACCCAAGGCGTCAGCTATTATCAGATCGCTGCGCCCACCGATCTCGAGCTCACCGGTTGGCAAGAAACACCGACGCAGTTTTTCCCGCTGGTGAAGCGTCAACAACTCAAGACTACGGCTGGTCCCATTTCAGTTTGGTTTCCCCCAGACGAATTTGCGCGGCAGCTCGGACTCTTGGACGAATCGCGACGCGCCTTCAAGAAGCGCAAATTCCGCAAAGGGGAAGACATTGTCCGAGCCCGCGTAGTGACGGGCGATCATCTTTTCGTGGAACGGATCTCTTACAACTTCCGACGGCCGCGGCGCGGGGAGATCATCGTTTTTCGTTCGGAAAAGCATCCGGGCATGACACCCGACACCCATTACATCAAGCGTCTCGTCGGCCTCGGCGGTGAGCGCGTTCGGATCGAAGACAATCGTCACACGATCATTAACGGGAGAGAACTAACAACCAACGATCCGGGATTCGAGAAGGTGTTTTCCTTCGATCCAGGGAAGCCCCCAATGCCTGATCACTACTCCGGGCACGTCAACGGAACCGTATGGAAACAGACCACCGGAACATCAGTTCTGGAGCCACTCAATTTCCCGAAGGGCACGACCGAGATCACAGTTCGGCCTCAACATTACGTAACGTTTGGCGATAACACGTTGAACAGCGCCGACTCTCGCTATTGGCCGGTGCCAGACTTCCCAGAGAAACAAGTGATCGGGCAGCACTGGATGGTGTTCTGGCCCTTCGTGCGAAACGGGCTGAACATCGGTTGGACGCAGCAGTAGGCGGTGACCAACCTCCGATTTCAAGATCGGAGGTGAATCGGTAACATGAACCCGGTCGGGCTGCCGCGCTGCGGCGGCGCCGCGCCAACGGCGCGGTCTTTCGCAATGACGTGATGGACGAATTCGACACGTCCCTCCGAAAGGCCGGCCCGGAGCTGCGCCCGGACCGGGGACGGCGCAGCGCGCCATCCCTACCGTTTGATTGTTCATGCTGAACGACGGCTCGCGGTTTGAATCCGATTGTTGAACAAGCCCAGGCCGTCACTCCGCCCGTCCAATGAGCTGCGGAGACTTCGTCGAACCAAACCCCACATTCGTTTCCCGGTCATAGACCAATTGGTCTCCATCGAAGCGCAGTGTGGTCGTGGAGTAGAAGGGAGTTTCGTACGCGCACACTTTAACCACCAAGGTGTCGTCGGAAGTCCACGCAGCACTCGCAGCGACTGGCTCGTTGGTGTATTGCCCGAATCGGCCGCGTCCGTTCTTCCACTCACCCTGGCCGCAAGCATACCGGCTTTCGACACCATCGGACTGCACGACCAGAGTCAGACTGGTGCCGGTGGCATTCGGAATGATCGAGATCGATTCGAGCTTCTGGTCATTCGCTGGGAAGACAAACTTCCGGCCGGCAATCTTTGCAGCCCGTGTTGAGGTGACCGCGCCTTGAGGCGTCCGCATGGCGAGGCTGGCGAGTTTTGCTTCGAGCTTCTTTTGGTTGCTCGGATCAACGGGAAGCGGAGCAGCTTGAAGCGCCGGCAACAACTTGTCCCAAACCAGATTCATCACGGCCTGCATGTCCTTCACACCGCTGGTGATGGCGATCACGGCGTCCTGCTCCGGCAACACCATGCAGTACTGTCCAAACGCGCCGTCGCCCCGGTAAGCGTTGTGGCGGCAGCGCCAGAACTGGTAGCCATAACCCTGATCCCAGTCGCTTTTCGGATTGCTGCCATTTGAGGTCTGTCGTGCCGTCGCCGCTTCGACCCAAGAAGCCGGCATCAATTGGCGGCCCTTCCATTGACCCCTTTCTAGATATAGTTGGCCAAACTTTGCGATGTCTTCGGTGCGGACGCGCAATCCATAGCCACCGAGCGAAATGCCCTGGGCATTAGTTCCCCAGACAGGATTCGCGATGCCCAGCGGTTCGAACAACCGCGGGCGCAGATAATCCAGCACCGTCTGACCGGTCTGTTTTTGTACGATCGCGGAGAGCATGAAGGTCGCCGGTGTGTTGTATTTGAAATGCGTGCCTGGTTTATGCGGCACCGGATGCGCGAGGAAAGACTTCGGCGAAATCTTGTCGGGCGCGGACGAAGTTTCGTCCTGATTCCCTGTGGACATGCACAACAGATCTCGAACCCGCATGGACTTGAGGTTGGCGCTCGGTTCGGCTGGGGCATCTTCCGGAAAGAACTTCATCACCTCGTCGTCCAGGCTGAGTCGGCCATCGGCGATCGCCATTCCTACGGCGGTCGAGGTGAAGCTCTTGCTGAGGGAATAGAGCTCGTGATTGCTTGCGGCGTTGTAGGGCGTCCACCAGCCCTCCGCGACCACTTGCCCATGACGCACCAGCATGAAGCTGTTCATCGCGTCCACCTGATCGGCGGCTTCGAGGAAGGCCAGCACACCCGAAGAGGAAACGCCTTGCGCCTCCGGGGTGCTGCGCGGCAGCGCTTGAGACAGCGGTTCGGACGCAAAGTCGAAGTGGTTGAAGCAGATCAATCCGACGAGTACACAAAAGACAGGAGCGCGTTTCATGAGACGGGTTCCGTGTTCGTGCCTGAAATCAGTCTGGCTGTCGCCTTCGAAATGGCGCGCCCATCAATCGTTCGATAGGGGTAGGAATGGGGGATTGACCCCACCCCTCCCTCCGAACCGGACGGGCGAATTTCTCGCATCCGGCTCTCCGGTCAGTGAGTCACCCGCGCACGGCGGGACTGGAGATGCTCCCCACAAGCTGAGGCGTAGAGAGAGATCAGCTTGTGGTTCGCGAAGTAAGCGTTGGGATAGCGGACATGGTCTTGGCCTCGACCCCGACCCTTTCGTTTATCTCGTCGCCGCAAGATGCTGCGCAGTCGCCCACGCAGCCACTTGTCGAGGTCTTGATAGACGTTCTTCACCCCGCCTTGGAAGTACCGGTACCAGCCCTTCAACCGGCGGTTCAGCCGCCCGATGATCTCTGATAAGCTCCGGCCACTGTTTCGCGGCGTTTCGGCCCGCAACATGTCTTGGAAGCGATCCAGGCTCTTCTTCCGCGGCCATTTCAGACCACGTTCAAAGTGCCAGCCCAGGAAGTCAAAGCCTCCTCGGATGGTGGCGTCCACGATTCGGGTCTTGTCCGGATGCAGCGTTAAACCCGCTGCCGCCATCCAAGAACGAATCTCGGCCAGAGCCGCTTCGGCGTCCGCCAGGCTGGAACACTGGATAATGAAATCGTCGGCATATCGCGTCATCCGCCACCCCTGGCTTTGGGCCAAGAGGTCCAGCGGATGCAGATACACATTGGCTAACAGTGGACTCAGGACCGCACCTTGCGGCGTGCCCTTCGTCGTCGGTTGCCAACCTTTTCCGGTCTCCATCACCCCCTGTTTCAGAAACGCCTCGATCAAGGCCAACACTCGCCCGTCGCTGATTCGCTGCTGGAGCAGACGCATCAGTCGATCCTGCGGAATGTTGTCAAAATACCCTTTGATATCGGCATCCACGACCCAGGTGTGTCCGTCGCGCAGCAGTTGCTCGACGCGCTCTAAAGCTTGGAAAGCACCCCGACCGGGTCGAAACCCGTACGAGTGCTCGACAAACTCCGCTTCAAAGATCGGTTCAATCACATTCCGAACCACCGTCTGGACCACCCGATCCCGCACCGTGGGAATACCCAAGGGGCGTTTCTCCGGACGGCCCAGTTTGGCGATCCAAACGCGTTTGACCGCTTGGGGCTGATAAGTGCCAGCGCGCAGACGACGTTCCAGCAGGTCCACTTCTTCGGTGAGCTTCTCTTCGAGGCACTCACAGCTTCGGTGGTCGATGCCGGCGGCGCCGTCATTGCGAATCACTTGCCAGGCTCCCAGTCGCAGGTGGGAGGGGTTCCACACCTTGTCCATGAGGCTATACCATCGGCCTCCTTGCACCCCCTGTACGAGGGCTTCCAGCATACGGTCTGTCCAGATCGCGTTGGACTCTAGGCTCAGGCGAGCTCGGAGTCCCTCCAACGGCTTAGGCGAGGGCGCCACTGGCTGAAGGTCTTGTGACCCGCGACTTTCCAAACCGCACTTCACCTTCCTACCTCCCTTGGCTCCACGGTCGTTACCCGCTTCGCAGCTACTATGGAGGCTGTGACTTCCCCGCCGCTCTCGTCAGCACCGACGGGGATCTCTTTGCTTCGTGGATGAACTTTCCCTGCCTTCTCACCCCAACCACCCTCGGACTCCCTCACGATCTTTTCAGAGACATGCTTGGTGATCGCTTCGGGCAGGTCTAGGACCTGGGCTTCGCACGGGCTCCGCAGGCTCGCCATTCCGAAAGGCCGAATCGGGTTTAACTGCCTTGGTAGACTGCTTTGGGACGGCAGGTTCGCTTCCGGCTGCTCTCCACCCCGCCTCACGGCGACGCAGTTGCCTTCAGCTACACGACGCCATGTCCGCGTCGTACTCAGTCTTGCACTGGTTAGTTTCATCAGCTTTGCAAACGCACGGAGCGCGGGCGGCCGCGCCCGTGGTGGGACGAAATGTTCAGCGAGCCGCCGAACACCGCAGGCCGGCGGCCCGCGCTCCCCAGTTCGACTGCATCGTTCCCGTTCAAAGTTAGCTTGCCGCCCGGCGGTTCACGGTCGCTGCGATTTGATTTCCTTAAACAGCCAGGCCCGCGCGTAGGCCCAGTACCGATACGCCGTCGCGACTCCAATGCCCAGAGCTTGCGCCGCTTCCTCGAGAGTCATTCCCACGAAGTAATGCAGCTTAACCAAGTCGGCTGCCTGTTTGTCGTGGGCCTCAAGTTTGTCCAAAGCCT
>DLVS01000783.1 GCA_003445095.1 Verrucomicrobiales bacterium | reverse complement strand
CCGTAACCAAGTAACCGGCGGGTGAGACGTTGAAGTAGGTATGGGAAACCGCGCGAGACCGCCCCGAAACGGTTGCCGAGCCGTCGCCAAAATCCCAGGAGATGTCCGCGCTTTCTGGAATGGAATTGGTGCCACCGATCAACGTCAGTTGGACAGTCAACGGTCCAAAGCCGGAAGGAGGTGACGCAAGCAATGCCAGACCGGCATCGGTGTTGGCGCGCGGTTGGAGTCTGAGGTCAACTGGATTGCCGGGGGAGCCATAATCACCGAAGCCGTCGGTTGCCGACGGAGGAAGCGGCATGGCAGGCAATGGACGGAACTTGGCGACCATGGCTTGACGCGCGGGGGTGTCGCAGTTCGTTCCGTACGATGGGATGGTGTAGGTCGCGGCCAGGCCGGGCAGGTTCGCGTCTAAGGGCTCGTAACCGAGCAGGCTGGCGGTGAAGTTGGCCGGAATGCCGGGAAGCCGGTCAAACCGGAACGTCCCGTCAGAGTTTGCCAGGACGGCCGTGGTGATAGGCAGACCATCAAGAAAAACCTGGCCGGGCAAACCCTCCATTCCCAGGTTGCTCATCAACCGGCCCACCACCGAGAATACCGGCTGCCCTTGCAATTGGAGGGACCAATTGTAGAGCCGCCCGGCGATGCCGCTGGTGTTTTCGATGATGAGTTTCCAATTGCCTTTGGTTACCACCCCAGAGTTGACCAGTGTATCAAAGGACTGAACGGGCTTCCGCAATCCGGGAAAGTTCAAGCCGCGCAGCGTGCCAAGATTGGCCCGGTCGTGGAGCGTCACCTGCTGGCCGCCAGGCGACTCCAAAATGAACCGAACGCCCGTAGCGGGCGCGTCAGCAAAATCGAGGTCCAGCGAGATCTGTTGCAAGGCCAAGTCGGTCAGGAACGACAGCGCGTTCGTGGTACGTCCCACGGGGATAATGAGTGGGCTAGGAGGGGTGAACGTTCGCAGGATCACGGGCTGAGTACTGTTGGTGTTCTCTTGATTCGCTAGAGGCCGCCGATTGGCGAACGGAATCGGATTCTCGCGCCGAAGCGAGAAGGTGCCTTCTAGGCGGATGGGGCGGCGGAGCATCCCGTAAACCGATTCGACATAGCTGCCGGTGATGAGCAGGCCCTCTGCAGCCGAGGAACTTTCCAACACCCCTTGCAGCAACACCGAACGGTAAATGGGAAATGGGAACGGGTTCACGTCGTCCACCACTCCGTTGCAATTCCAGTCGATGTCTTCGAGATCGTCTTCCGTTCCGAACGTTGCGTAAGGACGATTGTTTTGGTCGCCCGGTGGAAGGATGAATGCGCCGCCTAAGACAAAGCGATTCTCGGACAACGAACCGCTGTGACCAATCAGCGGCACGTCCACCGGCCACAGGAGGGAATTGCGGCTATCAAGAAGGCCGCGGATGAGGCCAGGTACCGTCGGGTCTTCAAAGAAATCAAGGTGCAGGTCAATGTCGGCGACTTCATTCTTCTTCCCATTGACGTTCGAGATCCGAGCAACCCCGCGCCATTCGCCACGCAGGTCCGTGACATTTGCGACAATTTCGAAAGAGCGATTCGTGGCGGTAGTCTGGAGAAGAAGAGTTCCACGATAAATGCCTTTGGGGAGGTGCGTGCGATCGAGGAACAATTGCACCGCATCATTTTCGATCGTGGTGATGCCGGAGGGCGAGCTGATTTGGAGCCAGTGGACATTTGTCGCGTCATGCGGAGTCCAGACGACATCCCAGGCGAGAATCCCACCGCCCGTGTTGGCGATGACGAGTTGTTGTGAGTCCTCGCCGGGCAGGAAAACGATATTAGTCTGGTGGCCCGGGTCCAGGGGCGTCACTGAGGTGCTGAGTTGCAAATCCTCAAAGGAGGGATAGTTGCCTTGCGGTTCGACATCCACGTCGGCTCGGACGGATGAAAGGAGTTTGGGCTGGAGATTAAAGCTTCCAGCCGATTTGACGCGCACCCAATGACCCTTGTTGGCATCAAAAAGCGTGAAGTCGTCCACGTCGGTGTCTGCGGGGGTGAACTTCCGATAAAGGCCCTGCTCCCACTTAAGAATCATGTCGTAATCGAGGCCGCTGGCGGCAAAAACAGAAAGCATGTTGATGGTCTCGGACAACGCCGCGCGTCCGGTTGGGACACCCACAAGGTTCCATCCAGGATTCAAGAGAACTCCTGGGGTTTGTGACGGGATGGTCCCGATAACGACCCAGTTCGTCGGTGGTCCATTTTTGTAAATCCAGTAAGCTCGCCCTGATTCGATGTTGCCGAGGCGTTCAACGTCGTTCGCCGGGGCCGCTTCATTACCGTAAAACGTCCACTTTTGATTGCCCGCGTCGTAACTCCACGCGGCGACAAAATCGCTTCCGAGCGACGCGAAGACGGAGGCCGGCGCCGGATCACTGGGTACCACTTGGAAGGCAATAAGGTTCCAGCCAGAATCGAGTCGGTTTGTCTGAGTCTCAATCGACTGGCCACTCACTGTGAGTATAACCAACAACGTTCCAAGGATGGCGAGGGGAGCGGATTTCATGAGAAGACTGAATGAGCTCGGCCTCGCGCCTGGGGATAGGCCGTCATTAAAATAAAAATAGAAAAAAAAAGATCTGAATGGAGTCAAAGA
>DLVS01000371.1 GCA_003445095.1 Verrucomicrobiales bacterium | reverse complement strand
GTTCTCGGTCGCGACGATGGCCGCCACTTGGTACGGACGAAGCCGAGCGATGCGTTCGGGCGGAGTGTCGAGGAGCCACTGACGGCCGGCGTTTATCGGATGGGAAAACTTTTCCGCCAGAGCAGCCGCAGAATGGAAATGGGAGATTGGCCGAGAGACAGGCTTATCGGCTCGCGTGTCGAGGTGCCAGATTAGCTCGCCGTTGGTGGCGTAGAGAAAGGGTACGTGCAGGCCGTTCCAGTTGCCTGGACCCAGGTAAGCGCCTTCGGCATATCGCTTGGCCTGTTCCAAGACGTTCTGCGGATTCACCGTGACCTTCTTGGCTTCGACAATGCCGAGCAGTTGGCCACCGACAAAGAGGGCGTAATCGGCGGGGCCGTTGGCGGTGGGAAACTCCGTAACAGCGGCGTTGGCGAAGTCGGCAGAAGGGAGACCGGCAATCCAAGGAACTATTCGCCAGCCTTGTGATTTAAGGCGTTGGTCGATTCGATTCTTTCGGGTTTGCCACTCCAGTTCCATGCTTGGACCCGTGCGCGGTAAGTTTGCCAAGCTTGGCGCGCCGCCTGACCTGCGGAAAGCAATTTGGTGGGGCAGCGGCAGCTTCACGCAGGTAGTAGCCGAAGCCGGAGCATCCCTACGAATCCACTGGGTGCGCGACTTCGACCATCAGCCGCTCTTCGACGGCGCCTTCAAGCTTCCAATATAGCCACCGCCGCCGCGAATCCGTTGGTGTGCGTGAGACTGAGATGTATCCGGCGGGCGCCTCGTTCCACCAGCAAGCGCTCCCCGCCTGCGTGCAACATTACGATGGGCTCGCCTGATGACTGCCGGATTACTTCAATATCGTGCCACCCAAGGCGAGCACCGATACCTGTTCCAAACGCTTTGCTCACCGCTTCTTTGGCGGCGAAGCGCGCCGCCACATGAGGTCCCGGCTTCGCATAGCTAAGACAATAGGCAACCTCACCAGGTAAGAGGATACGGTGGAGAAATCGTTCACCGTGGCGGCCCAACGAACTTTCGATCCGCGAAATTTCGACGAGGTCAATCCCGGTTCCGAGAATCATTGAGGGGGAATTTCGCGGCGGATGAGGGCAGCGTTTTTCGGCTTCGAGTAACTTCAGCCAGGATAGCCGTCCATGACGCGGAGCATTTCTTGCACGGCTCGCTCGAGTCCGACGAAGAGCCCTCGGCTAATCAAGGTATGCCCGATATTCAGTTCGTTTAGATGGGGAACAATGTGCAGCACGGGAACATTCTCCGTAGTAAGCCCATGTCCGGCATTGACGATCAGTCCACCAGCGTGGGCTTGGCGCGCCGAAGCGACCAACCGTTGCAGTTCAACATTGCGCCCTTCCTTTTGCCGAAAGCGATCAGCATAGCGTCCAGTGTGTAGCTCAACTGCTTGAGCTCCTACCCGAATGGAGGCTTCGACCTGCGCCGGATCGGGATCGATGAACAAGCTGACCTCGATTCCACCGTCGTTGAGTCGCTGTCGCATCCGGTGCAGCGATGCCTCCGTTCCGACCACGTCGAGTCCGCCTTCGGTGGTCACTTCACTCCGCCGCTCCGGCACAATACAAACAATGTGCGGCTTCACCGCCAACGCGATCTCGACAATTTCCGAGACCGCCGCGATCTCCAGATTTAAGCGGGTCTTGATGGCCGCGCGCAGCCGTGGCAAGTCGCGATCGACGATGTGCCGACGGTCTTCGCGTAGGTGAGCCGTGATTCCATGGCACCCGGCCCGTTCGGCTTCGAGAGCCGCCGCCACCGGATCGGGCTCAGCGCGCCAATTGTCCGGTTCGTCTCGATAACGCGCCTGCCGAAGCGTCGCGACATGATCAATGTTAACTCCGAGTCTCAGCATGGAAGGTATCACTTGCGAACCGCCGCCGGGCTGCTGTTGGTCGGCCGAAGGCGCATCGGTGGAACCGGGTCCAGCCATTTCGCCAGCAGGGTCAATTCAAGCCCCGTCAAACCGGCGGGGGCCTTGCGTTGAATGGACACTTCGTGCTCCCCCGCGACCTCGGCCTCGGTGACGGATTCGCCGAGCTTGGCCGCGGCCGCGAGCAGCCAGCGACTTCCGGGATCGGTTAGGATGCCTTGGCGTCCCTCAAATAACGCCGGCAATTGGTCGAGGGCATGCCAGTGTTTGATCGCCTCGGACGTGAACTCCCAATCGTACAGCAGCACCGTGGGGCGGTTGAGTCGGGCGAGCATTTCCGGAGCCGGCGGGTTCGTCGCCTGCGCCATGGGAACCAGACCAAAGGTTAAGAACTTGCGCCCATCGTCCTCGTAAGCCTGCCACACCGGCGCGACCGGAAGACCGCCCGTCACGATGAGTCGCGGTGGGTTGGTTTCCTGGATCAAGCGGCCGAGGTACAAGGGAGCAGGGCTGAACGGAGCGAACGACGACTCGAGCCGTTTGAACCAATGTTGGACGATTTGCTCGGGGTGATCCGTTCGCGCGGCGAGGTAGGTGCGCAAAGCCAGGCCTTGCTGACTCCAAACAAACACCTCGCTCGGCCAAGCGCCCCCAGTCCACGGGGTCGGATTCAGCCAACCTTGACCCCAATCGTTCAGCCCGCGGATGGCGCTGAATTGCACGATCGGTTCACGCAGGGCGGTCGGCAATTGCCAGGCAGGGAACAATGGCGGCAATGACTTCGAAGTGCGTACGGTGGCAGTCAGGCGAACATTGCCGTTAGTAGGAACGAAGGCGCCACGGATAGCCGGGAAGTCGGGTACGTGAGCTTCGAACTGGAGCAGTGCGCCCGCGATCGGGGGGTACTCGGCCAAACGACGAAAAGTGGTGTCGGGAGGGAGTAGGGTGGCATCAGAAACCGCCAGCACCCAGGGATCGCGTCTCACTACCGACGGTGCACCGGCTTTGCCTTCCCGTGCGGAGTGTACCGCCTCGATCCAGGCTGGCCACGCTCGCTCCCAGGCTTCCGCCCGTTCGGCCGGCAGTTGCAATGCCAGCGCGAATTCTCTGGCGCCCCCGGGCGTCCGCACAATTTCGCCGACGGATAAGTGGTTCAGGAGGTCGGCAGTCAGGGAGGCGCCGTCGCGGGCGGCGGCCTCGGGTAACTCGCGATCAGCCGTGCCGGATGACCACCAGACACCGGCTAGTTGGCGCGCCAGCGGTCCGGCCAACGGCCCAGCCTCGGGAAGCAGTAGGATGTCACGAAGCGCTGGAGCGTTCGTCTGGGCTTTGAGCACTTGCCCGCCTAAGAATCGCCAACGGAATTCAACTTGGGGATCGCGACGGCCACAACCCGTCAAAACCACTCCCAAGGCAACCAGACTGCACAGCAGGAATCTCGGCATAGAAGACCGCGATTCGTCGCACGTTCGGGCGGTCCGTGCAACCCCGACGATAGGAAGGCTGGAGACACGAAGGCCATGGACGATCTTCATCGCGAAGCCACTATTCTCGTCCCCGCGGTTGCGACCGCCTGAGCGCGGAACACCAAACGATCGGAAGAACTCAGTTCCAGTCATTCCCGCAACTCGCCCTTCCAAACTGTGACCGCCTGGCCCTGGAGCCAGATTCGGGAGTTCGCCAAGCGCATTCGGACTTCGCCGCCGCGGGCACTGGCTTGCCAACCACGCAACTCCGTTCGCCCCAAACGTGCCGACCAAAAAGGTCCGAGGGAGCAATGCGCGGAACCCGTGACGGGATCCTCCGCAACGCCAGATCCAGGAGCAAAAAAGCGGGAAACGCAGTCGAACCCAGCTGAGCCAGGCGCGGTCACCACGACGCCGCGCACCGGCAAACGCGAGAGGGCCGCGTGGTCGGGCCGAAGTTCCCGAACCGCAGTCTCATTCGGAAGTTCGCACAGATAGTCGTACTCGCTGCGTCCGACCCACACCGGCTCGACTCCAAGTGCATCCGCGAGTCCCGGCGGAACCGACGCCGGCGTCGCGGGCCGAGTCGGAAAATCCATTTCGATCCAATCGCTGGCGCGCTGGCAGGTGAGAACGCCACTGCGATCCGTGTGAAACTTGACCGGCTGGTTCCACGGAATGCGGGCGGATTCCCACAAGAAATGAGCGCTCGCCAAGGTCGCGTGACCGCACAGCGCCACCTCGACAGTCGGGGTGAACCAGCGCAATGCCCAGCCGTCCACTCGCGAAACGAGGAATGCCGTCTCCGACAGATTGATTTCCGCCGCGACTTGCTGCATCCACGTAGCGTCGGCCGACTTGGCCAGGCAACAGACCGCCGCCGGATTTCCCCGAAACGGAACTGCGGTAAACGCATCAACGCCCCACAACTCTGCGCGCATGGCCCGACCCTACATTGAGCCCTTCTCCGGGCGAAATGCTTAACCTACAACCACACCTCAGCGGCGGTCCGGGCTAACTTCACCGCCTTCGGAGTATCCCCGTGAACGCATACCGTTCGCGGCTTTAGAGCTAAGACTCGGCCAGAAATGGAGAGAATCCCCTTGCCGGATCGGAGACGCAGGAGGCGTTCGCGGACGGCAAAACAATCCGTGAGGACCGCGCCCGGGTCAGTCCGCGGGACGAGCGTTCCATCATCTTGATAGGCGCGGTCGGCGAAGGCCTCTTCCCAAACGGACACACCGCGATTTCGAGCGAGCGACACGACCCGCCCGCCAGCGAGGGTGTAAATGCACAATCGGGGAAACCAACGGACCAAGACTTTCACGTAGGTCCGGGCAAGAGCCGGATCGCGCTCAACCGCGTGGTACAATGCCCCGTGCAGCTTCACGTGGTGCAATCGCGCAGATCGGGCTTCGGCGATACGGTACAACGCACCTACCTGATGCAGCAGCAGCAGCTCAAGCTCGGCCGGGGTGCAGTTCGATTTGCCGCGTCCAAAATCGCCACCAAGCCCTGGATGCGCTCCGATTCGCACGCCAAATTCGCCGGCCATGTCGACGCATCGGCTCATGCTCGTGACAGCTCCGGCGTGCACGCCACAAGCCACATTCACGCTGGTGACGTACTGCATCAGTGCGCGTGTTCGGCTGGGGGGTTCGCCCTCGCCCAAATCGCAATTGAGATCCAACTTCATGACACACGTCGTGCTGGCAGTAGATGACGCCGAGGCGAAAAAGACGAGAGCCGGTTTGACCACGGACACCCGTTGGTACAGCGTCTGGGCGCAGTACAGCGGCAGACGCGGCGATTCAGTAGCGGTGCGCGTCTGACGGAGAGCCAGCTTAGCTCAGCGGTAGAGCAACGGTTTTGTAAACCGTGGGTCGTCGGTTCAATCCCGACAGCTGGCTCCAGTACTCTCCCATCACTCCACTACTACTTTTCCTCCACAAAGCGACGCAGACCGGGACCACGATGACGTAGGTTCGAATCAGGCCGAGCCTTCTCCACCGGCGAGCCCAGAGGTGTATGAGAAACCAAAATAGCAGGCCCGGTGGGAGGACGATCAAGTTCAGGACACCGCAGTAAAATCGAACGCGATCAATCGTCTGATTACCACATCAACAATACACGCCCGTTTGCCGCCTAGACCCAAGCTCAGCGACCCAGCGCACGGGACGCCACGATTGCAACCACGACGCCCCGCCGGGTTCGCTGCGGCGCTTGGGGTTGGCCGCGATGTTATGATTGTGATTGTCCTCGCCTCCGTCTCTTGTGGTGTTGCGCTCACGGCAGCATCCAGTCGGCTCTGCGAGCGAAGTCCGCCTGAACTTCGACGCGCCACTTCGAGACGGTTTTCCCGCCCGCTGGATCATCGAACCAGTGATTCTTGGAAGAGTCCTGGCGAACAAACTGCCCGCCCCAGCCGGGTTGATCCGGTTTTTCTGGGTCATTCACCCCGCGCACGGCACTAGCCAGGTGCAGAAATGATGGCGTGTCGCCCTCCCAAATGCCCGGCACGCTCGGATCCCATCCGCTTGGCGGATACGCGGCTCCCAACGGGCCGTGTCCCTCGCGAATATGAGCATTGACCCAAGCGAAGTCTGCGACCGCCTTGTCAGTAGCGCCGGAACTGACCCAAAACATCCCCATATAATTCTTCTCAGAGACGATCATGAATAGGTTTGGGAAATTCTCCAGCAGCCAGTCGGTCGTCGTATCCTGCTTGGCAATTAAGTAGAGGCGCAGCTTGCCGAGGAAGCGTTCCAACTCCGCCGGGCTGCGGGTGGCTCGCACCTTCCAGATGGCCTGCGCAACCTCGCAAGAACCGCCCCACACGCAAATCCACACCGGCCGTGGGTCTGGCCGATCTAAAATCCGAATTATCGCGTCTGAAGCCTCGCTGTCCCTTTCCTCTCCGAGGATTTGCTCAATCGGTTTGGTCTTCGTGCCCACTGCGGGTGCGCCCCAAGTGCCATCGCGGCCCTGCCAGGTGATGGATCGCAGCCTTTCCGCCGTGGGATACCGGGCATCGTGGCGGCGCAGATGCTCATCCACCTGATCGTAGCGAGTCAGCATATCCAGAATGTTCTGCTTCCTTGCCACGTTTGCGAACGTACCCGCCGTGGCAAGCAAGCCTTCGACATCGAATTCGTTCGCATACAGAAGAAAGCGGACCAGCGACTGAACATCATCCGGGTCGCTGCACTTCTCCGGCGGATCGCCCTTCTTCACACCCTTAACCGGAATGGCGTCCAGCGGCGGAAAATCCGTCGAGACGATGACCCGCGGCGGCGGGGATTTCCCAGGGCCGGGTGCTGCCGCCTGCCCCCACGCCAGCGTAGCAAGCAGGGAGAACATGATCACCGCCAGATAGCCTTTCATCAGTGCGTTGTTGAACTTGTATAGTGATGACGTGTGCGGCGGCCCAACGCCCGACCGCCGCCGGAAGCGGGCGCTGGCAGC
>DLVS01000823.1 GCA_003445095.1 Verrucomicrobiales bacterium | reverse complement strand
AAGCGCTTCGGGGTCAGCCTTAACGAAGTCAAGGTCTCGCCCGGTCAATGCCAGATGCAGCACCGCGTCCAACGCCTTGCCGATCTGCTTCGACTGGCGCGCCACTTCGAGTTTTGGCAACACCTGTTCGCGAATCTTGAAGCGAGCGTTCCACAGTTCTCGTTCGGCTTCTGAAAGATTCAACTCGGTTGGCACCCACGTGGAGAGGTGCACCGATTTCTCGAGCCGTCCTGGAATGAAGCCCCACGCCTCTTCCGTCGTGAAAGCGAGCATCGGCGCCAACATCTGGCTCAGGCGGGTCACCATGAAGTGCAGCGCCGTCTGCGTGCTGCGCCGACTGGGCGAATTCACCGCGAATGTGTAGAGGCGATCCTTGACGATGTCGTGGTATAACGCGCTCAGGTCCACCGCGGCGAATTGTGAAAGCTTCTGGTACGCGGAATGGAATTCGTACGTGTCATAGGCGTCGGCGACTTGTCGTTCAAGTTGAGCAAAGCTCGCCAAGATCCAACGGTCTAAGCCGGTCAGATGGACGGTGGCCACGGCATGCTGAGTCGGGTCAAAGTCGTAAAGATTGCTCAGCTGATACCGGAGCGTATTGCGCAACAATCGGTAAGTCTCGCCCACTTTACGAAGCCGCTCTTCGCTCACCGTGATGTCATTTCGATAGTCCTGCGAAGCGACCCACAGTCGCACCACATCAGCGCCATACTCTTTGATGTAGTGATCGGCCGTTTGCGGTTTGGAGTAACCCCCTTGGCCTTGTTTGGATTTCGAAATCTTCTCGCGGTCCTCATCGACCATGAATCCGTGGGTGAGGACGGTCTTGAACGGTGGCGCGCCGTTGGCTGCTAGAGACAGCAGTAGCGACGACTGGAACCAACCTCGATGTTGGTCCGAACCCTCCAAGTAAACATCCGCTTGCCACCATGCCGGGGAAGATTCGGCTGCGTCAGCTGTGGGACTATGCCACAGCTCCTTCCGCCGCTGCAGGACGGCGCGGGAGGAACTTCCGGAATCAATCCAGACGTCCAGAGTGTCGGCGCCTTTGCGGACGGCTTCCGGGCCAGTCCAATCGGCGGGTCGGCATTGAGACCAGAGTTCGGCGACTGGAGTCGCAAACCAGATATTGCTGCCGTGCTGCTCGATGAGCGTGGCCGCCTGGCGAACGATCGCCGCGTTAAGGATCGGCTCGCCGTTGGCCGAGTAGAACGCGGGAATCGGAACGCCCCAAGATCGTTGGCGCGAGATGCACCAGTCCGGACGAGTTTTGACGGCGCCCTCGATCCGGTTTTGCCCCCAGTCAGGGATCCATTTTGAGGTCGCGATCGCAGCGAGCGCGACCTGACGAAAGCCGTTCGCCGCGGAATTGGTGTCGCCCTGAGGGACCTTCGAGTCGGCCTTTGGGGTGCCCGCGGAGACCTGATGATCGATGCGAATGAACCATTGATCGACCGCACGAAAAATAATCGGTGTCTTCGACCGCCAGCAATGCGGGTAGCTGTGATGATAATCCTCCCGAAACGCCAGCGACTGCCTTTCGGTGAGCAGCGCGAGGACGGCATCGTTGGCTTCGGAGCGATTGTGTTTCTCCAAGGTCGATTTCCCCAAGAGCACTTCGGGCATTTGCTGCTCGCGCGGTAGATCGTCGGTGATCATGAGCCGGCCGTCGTCGTCCACGGGACAATAAATCGGCAAGCCCACCTTCAAACCGAGCTGGTAGTCGTCCATGCCGTGTCCAGGAGCGATGTGCACGAACCCGGTGCCGGTGTCGTTGGTGACAAAGTCAGTGGGATACAACCGACCCGTGCGCGGACAGAAAGGATGCTGATATTCGAGCGTGGCCAATTCGTCGGCGTGCAGCGTGCGAATGATTTGGTAGTTCTCCCAACCCAGCTTTTGTGAAACCGAAGAGAGCAGGGGATTGGCGATCAAAAACGCGCCGCCTTCGGCCATCACCAGCGAATAGTGGAAGGACGGATTGAAAGCGACCGCGAGGTTGGCCGGGAGCGTCCAAGGCGTCGTGGTCCAAATGAGAATGTACGTGTTGGGTTCGCCTTTGAGCGGGAATTTGACGTACACGCTCTGGCTGACGTGGTCGTTGTATTCGACTTCCGCTTCGGCGAGAGCGGTCTTGAAAGGAATGCTCCAGTACACCGGCTTCTTGCCGCGGTAGACAAACCCGCGCTCGACGATGTCGGCGAAGAGCCGCAGCTCGTCGGCTTCGTACTGACGATCCAGAGTCAGGTAAGGATTTTGCCAGTCACCAAAAATTCCCAGCCGTTTGAATTGTTCACGCTGAAGGTCGATGTACTTGCGGGCGTAGACATCACAGGCGGTGCGAATGGTCGCTGCATCGGCGTCGGTCCGCCCCGCGGCGCGCAGTTCTTGGGTAACCTTGGATTCGATGGGCAGCCCGTGGCAGTCCCAGCCGGGAACATACGGCGCTTGAAACCCTCGGAGCGTCTTCGATTTCACCACGAGATCTTTGAGGATCTTGTTAAGCGCGTTGCCGATGTGAACGTCACCGTTGGCGAAGGGTGGTCCGTCGTGGAGAATAAACTGCTCGTGCCCAACCCGACTCCGCTGGATCTGTGCGTAGATCTCGTCCGCTTCCCATTGAGCGAGCCGTTGCGGTTCGCGCTGGAGGAGGTTGGCCTGCATCGAGAATTCGGTGCGCGGCAGGTTGAGTGTGTTTTTGTACTCCGGCTTTTCGCTCATCGGACGGCCTTGAAAGAGCGCGGAAGCTAGCGACCGGTGGGAGGGCCGGCAAAGGGCAAAAGGATCTTATAGCGTTGCGTTGAGGAGGTTGGGGAGCGTGTGGCACCGGGCACGGGATTCATCTCGCAGGAACCTGGAGGCGGGTGACAGGCCAGAATCTTTTAACGTTCCAGCAACGAAGGGCACGACGCCGAAGGTCGCCGACTGGATTTTGGGCGGCGGCGTACGTTGCTGACTAGCCGTCCCGGTAGGTCTTACCAACCCGACTACGGAAAATAGAACTGTAGAGTTCCGTCGTCCGTCTCGGTGGCTGGATCGTAGCCGGTGAGCGTTTGCACCAAACGGGAGTCGTTGAGCTGCTGAACCGAGCCATCGCCGAGCGCCACCATTCCTACATTCGCGCCGTGGCAAGCCCCTTTTCGCCACCGTGCCGTTCGGGCCCCGGAATCAGGAGAACCGAGAATGAAGCAATTGATGTTTTCGGGGAGACCCGTGAAATCGAACCCAAACATGCTTCGGTCGGTGGCCAGGATGACCCGCGGCCTCTTTTCGTCGGCTTCGTTGCAGAGCGCGTAGCTGATGTTGGTCAACGCGATGGACGCAAAATTGGTGGCCGGAACCCGGCGCACATCACTGGGACAGAGCAGAATCCGCGGGGCGGATAATTCGTTGGAAACCAGTGAGAACTGGAAGTTGACTTTGGCGTTGTCGGTTCCGTTGGGCTTACCACCGCCCAGAGATTGTTCGACTTTCCAAGGATACTTGCCGTTTTGGTTGTCAGCCCACAGCCGCATCGCCAGTCCGATCTGCCGCAGGTTGTTCCCACAGGTGATTCGCTGGGCCTTGCTCTTTGCCTGAGCTAGGGCGGGCAACAAGAGGCCGGCGAGGATCGCGATAATCGCGATGACGACCAACAGCTCGATCAGGGTGAAGGCACGTGATGTCGCTGAAGGAGGTTTCATACGACATCACCTGGCCAAGCCGCACCCAAGTTAAGGGCTGAGCGACGAGGAGACGCGGAAGAACTTCTGAGGGTCAGATGGTGCATTTGTGCTGGCGACAGAGGCCTCCAGGGCCACGCTGCTCACCGTACCACTATAAGGCCCATCCACGTTCGCGGCACTGAGAATTTTGTAGAAGAGTCCCCGAACGGCGTTGAAGCGCAACTCCACGTTGCCGTCATCCAGCTCACGGGTGGCGAGGTTGATCTCGGAGTCGGCAACGGTGCCGTCGAAGAATTTCTTGGCCAGCGCCCACGCGCTCTGACCTACCTGCGCACCGACCCGGCGTCCGGCGAAGTCATCAGCCGGCGGGTGAATCCCACCCCAAATCCGCGACAGACCCACCTGGTCCGCGGCATCGTAATAGGAAGCCCATTGTAGGGTGACGGGCTGCGTTGGGCCGGCTTCGTTGACGAGCGAGGGCAGTGTGTAGGTTCCGAGGCCATGCGGGAACCACTTGGTGCCGGTGATCGCCGTCATGACCTCCGCGGCGGCACGACTGAAGGTGCTGTGACCCGAAATGTAGCCCGGGAACCCGGGGGTGACGAAGGTCTTCTTCTGGTAAGTGATCCAGTCCTCCGCATGAACCCATTTGACCCCACTGGTCTGCTCAGCAGGAACCTCAGGCTGCCCCGGCCAGCAAAAGACCGCAATCTTGCCAGGCGTGAGCCCAGCGTGGCGACCCGAACCGACCGTAGCGTCAGTGACCAATTCGATGAGGTCAGGAACCAACGGCAGACCGTTGGTATGATAGGAAGCCAGTGTGGGATCGCTGGACTGTCCAAAGCCGCCGCAATACCGGATGGCGCTGATGGGCCGCCAGCCGTTGTAGTACCGCTTGACGCTCCAAGCGGCGCAACCCGCGTCAAACACGCTGGCGTTCAAGGCGAAGTAGAGCTTCACGTCCCATTCCAGGCGATCTACTTCGGGACCCACGCCCCCGATTCGGAACGAAGTCATGTCGTCGGAGACGTGATTGGCAATAGAGTTCCAGTGACCGGGCGGCGTTTCGGAGGAGGGGCCATCCGCCCAGAACTCCGTCAGCGCGCGAGTGAAGTCGCCGCGTAGGACATTGTTGGGAACGTAAGGCTGGCCGGAAACTGGGTTGGTGGTGTAGCCGTGGCCGTCATTCGCCCCAAGTGAATTGTCGCCGATGGTCGCTGGCGAGATATCAACGATTACCCCGTCTTGGGTGGTGAGCTGGCTGCTCGCGCGGATTACTGCGACGAGGTTCTCCAGAAATTCCGCGTGAGTGGCCGTGCCGAGAAACGGAGGCGGACCGGGATCAATCCAGGGCTTTTCCCCGTCAACTCGGCTAAGCGAAAAGGAGCGGACCCACAACCACTGAGCGCCGAGATAACCTTGTAGCGGGTTCTGCGGAAAGCCGTTTTGGTCGATGGAACCCGCGACGACGAGGCGCTGCCACTTGTTGACATCCGTCACGGTGTTGCCGTTTCCGTCGTTGATGCCGTGCAGGAACGGATTCATTTGCGGATTGGCGAACACATAGCGGCGCGGATGGCCAACAGGATAGTCGGGATAAGCGACCGGCGGATTGGTCGCAGGATAGGCGATTCCAGCGGTCTGCCGCGAACCGTCCTCCAAGAACCAAGCCGAGACGGCGTCGTAAATTCGATTGCCGATGCCGGCGGGTGTGGAGGGATCACGCGAAATGTTACTGGGGTCGTAGCCCAGCGCCGTCATGAACGCTGGGTTTGCATCCGCTTGGTTGGTGGCGGTCCGCGAGTAAGCGTGCCGTTCCAACATCATTCGATACATGGCGTAACTAATTGCCTCGCGCCGCGCCGCGGCGATATCCGAAGCCGTGTGCTTCTCGCGATAAGCGAAGCCGACGGCTTTCGGGTCGTAGGCTGCCCAGGCGTCGTACATGCAAACGGAGAAACTGAACAAGTTCCGGGCTTGGCCCGGCGGATGCGGCGTGTCCATCCGAATCCCCTCCAGTGCGCGTTCACTCCAGTTTCGCGCAATGGAGTAGTTGGGATTGGGAACGTACCAATGGATCGTCGCCGCCGCGCCGTAAAAGGCCGAAACGAACAGAATGAGCGGGAGATAAAGATACTTCCAACGCGAAGTTGCTTCGAGGGAGGCTTTGATCGGTAGCGTGCACATAGGTCGAGAATTTGTCACCGGTGTTGCGGGAGAATCCCGAAGAATCCCCAATCTCGCGAGGTTGGGAGGGTGAACGGCCGGTTTCTCGGGGTAAGAAGCGTCAGGTGCGCGGTTGATTGGATTGCGCTTTGAGTTTGGCCAAGCGCGGGGCATTGCGACCAAACTGCCAAGAGGTCCCGGACCTTCATCGGAACGCTTTGCCTCATTGGGCCCGGCGCGTTCCTCATTTTGGTCATGGTTCCAAAGCTCCAAAGCCGATCCCTCATCGTGAAACGAAACTCGATGTTCGCTGAATCCGGGATCCCGAACGGGAGGATTTGGAAGGCGGACAAACGCGAGCGCCGGCCACACTCGAAGCCGACGGAGGTCAACGCTGGTTTCTTAGGTGGAGCGAGTTCGTTAGAATCGCGTGACCAATTTTAGCGGTCACTGTATCCCGCTCCCATGTGCGGCCGCTACCGGTTAGTCGAGGATGGACAACTCAAGTTCGAAGAACTGAGCGACGTTCGGATTGAGCTTCGCGCCTTCACGCCACGATTCAATTTATCGCCGGGCCAGACCGCTCCGGTGATTCGGCTACAAGAGGGCAACCTGGGCGTCGCCACATTGCGCTGGGGGTTGATTCCCGTCTGGTCTAAAGATCCCAGGATTGCCTTTCAGTGCATCAACGCGCGGTCTGAGACCGTCGCCACCAAGCCTGCTTTTCGGTCCGCGTTCAAGTGCCGACGCTGCTTGATTCCCGCAGATGGTTTCTACGAATGGGAAAGGACCGATGGCCAAAAACTGCCGTGGTGCTTCGTAAAGTCTGATAAAAGCCCATTTGTTTTCGCGGGTCTCTGGGAGACGTGGTCCCCATCCGAAGGCGTGCCACTGGTCGAGACGTTCACGATTTGCACGACCACACCAAACCGGGATACCGCGGACATTCACGACAGGATGCCCGTGATTCTTGCCATGAAGGCCGCGGAAGTTTGGCTAGATCCGGAAGCGAAGCCTGACGCTTTATCCAGTGTACTGAAGCCCGCCCCAGACGGTATGCTCACTCGTTATCGTGTCTCGACTGTGGTCAACTCTTCGCGGAACGAGACGCCGGAATGCATCAAGCCGCTCGAGCCGCAAAAAGCGGCCTGAGTTGCCCCGGACCGCCCCTAATTCCTAATTCAGATTGTCCCCACTCGCAGACGAAAAGGCCGGGGACGAATGACTCCGCGTACCGCAGGGCGACATCGCACAACAGGTGCGCCGTGATGTTCACGATCCGCTTCCGGCTGTTCGTGGACGGGTCAACCCGCCGGGGAGCGAGAAAACATTACTATCACCCGGGCTATTCCGTCATCATCCACAAGTGCGTTTCCATAGACGACGGCACCAACTTGGCGGTCCGTGTCGTGGTTCAGAAGCCACCAGCACCGGCGCTGGCGAGTTTAGTCGGGTAAGATCCGGACCCCTATTATCTAGGACTTCGAGATAGCCCCGGCTGGCAAAGGCCTCGCTCGCGAACATCCTCGTTTAGCAATCGAAGGCGGTTTTCAGCACCTTGCAGAATCCCGCATGAATATGCGCTATTCGTGAAGTTCAAGCTGCCCCGAGATGCGCCGTCAGCGCATCCGACTGTTGCGCCGTGTTACGCCCCTCCGACGGAGCGATCGCAAGCAAATTTCGGAGTGATCATCGCGCACGACGCCGCGCTAACAGGATGACCCCGACAAAACCAAGCGCTGCCAGCGCGACGGAATTCGGTTCCGGCATGCAAAGCATTGGCCCGCCCGTAAAATTGGAATTCAAGACAAAGTTCGACGGGGCCGTCGCCGCACCGACCGCCGGAAAAGTGACCACGACTGAACCTCTTTCTAAGGCAGTAGCGTAGGTCGCACCTGTCGAATTGTCCCAAACCCTGAGGATGACTGAGGCCGGCTGACCCGGCGTAGAACCCGGGATCGGGATTACACCCAGCGAAAAGATACCGTCAAACGCGAGCATATTCCCCGTGCCATCCGAGATCGGGCTGAGAACAGTCCCATCAAGCGCCAGCAACTCTACCCTTCCGACTGCCTTAGAGAGGAGCGGGGGAACACCGGAAAAACTACAGTCTCGGACATAGGCGATTTGCCCATCAGGAGTTGGTGAGAAGGCGTTGAAGGTATTGATGTAGCCTTGGCCGAATGAGCCTGTGCCGAGGAGAATCAGGCCCCCAAGAAGAAGTAGGGTTTTCATGGCTTCGGAATGAGTTTCCCGCAAAGAGGCTGCGCGAGGAAAGGAAAACCGGCACCCCTCGCGAGATGCCGGCCCCACTCAATCCAAACTCAAACCGGTAGGAATGGAGCGACGGCCCGGCGCCGGGTCAATGGGGATCGCCTCTCGAGATTTTTGGAACGGCTTTCGCCTCGACTTTTCCAAGACCTCTCATCTCAATTGCCCGTCATGATCCTAGCCCTAGCAACCCATCCCTCGGACCAATCGAGCGAGTTCTACCTGATCATGATCGCGGTCGTTTTCGGCGTGGCGGCGCTGTGGTTTGCGGTGCTGCGCACGGGCACCCGGAGCGGCAGGGAGCCAAGCGACGAAATCACGAAGACCCGGGCCGACGATAGCTCTGGCGACTCCGGCCCATCGCGCGCCGAGATGATCCTCCGAAGTTTGGACCGTCGGGAAGCCGGGGTGGGTGTCATTCTGCCGGCGGCACCACGGGAGCACCGACCACACGCCGAGAGACGCCGACGCTCAACGCCGGTGTCCTGAGAGTTAGGCCACTTGCACGTTATGACAAAGGTAACCGTATGAAAATGTATCCTGACGACTGGCAGTTCAGGCTCACTACTGGGCTGGTCTCCTCCGCCTGCGTTCTCGCCGCCTGGATGTTAGTCGGCACGGATCGGTTTTGGCCATTCATGCTCTCGATTGTCGTATCGACGATCGTCGGAAACCTGCTGGGATCGCAGGTGTACCGACTGCTATTTCGGTCGTCGTCCGGCGGCGCGCTGGAGAAGGAAACGAAGGATGAGAAGAAGTAAGAGAGCCACTCGTACGTTGCCCAACAATAAGAGCGCTCCACCGAATGGCGGCCCGGCCCCGGGCTTTGACTTCTGCAGGCGACTGTCTATTCCGCTCATTCCGCCTGGTGGCAGAATTTGCCCGAGAGCCAGGAAGGCGACGCCTCCAATCAATCCCGGGAGGTGATGTGGACTCTTTGGCGAATGGCGTAATTATCGCGCTGGTTACCGCCCTCACTGTTCAGAGCCTTGCCGACTTTTTCGAGCGGCAACGAAAATCTGAAAGTAGACGGCGGGAGTTTTACGTCTTCTTGCGAGGGTGGCGTTCCGAGTTTCAAAGGATTTCTCACGAGCAGGCGGACCTAGTTTGGCAACACTATCTTAAGACAGTCCATGATTTCGCCCGCGCCGCAGGGAATGTTCACGCCGACATAAAGCCGCAAGAATTCTGGGACAGGGTAGAACACCTTTGGGATTTTCGGTACGAGGAGATTTGTGGACAACCTCACGACGAAAGGCGGTTGGATACCCGGGAGATTATCTGCAAAGAAATTGACCTCCTGAGTAGCTACACTCGGTCAATTATTGGAGCATCTTTCATTTCCCGGTTCGACAGTCCTGGATTAACCAATGAGCTGTTGGCGCTCAAAAGTGAACCTCGCCGCCATGACCGCGGGTTGCTCAAGTCTTAATCGCTGCCCCGCTCGCCCACCCCACCCACTCCGGCAAACTCGGGTCCTTGAGCTTCGAGCATGGCGGCGGTTGACGGGCTCGGACTGACTCGCGCAATTCGTTTACTTTCAATTGGTACCCCGACCAGGAATTGAACCTGGATCCGTCGTTTAGGAAACGACTGCTCTATCCATTTGAGCTATCGGGGCGTCAGACCGATGCCACCAAGTAGAGGCGGGAAGACAGAGGGGACGCAAGTTTTGCCGCAATCGGCGCCGCAACCAGAACCATTCGAAGGGATCCTTCCGCGCGTTGCGCCCTGGGTGCCCTCGGCGGTCGGAGTTCAGGGGACATCCTTTCCCTCGAGAAGATCGGTGAGGAAACCCAACACCAGAGCGGGCGTCGGCGCGGACTCGCCTTACTGTTGCACCGCTCGATACAGTTTTTTGGGAGTCGCCACGTTCGGATCGATCAACTCGCGGACGCCGACTCCGGCTTCCAAGGTGTCCAACGGGATCCAGGGCTGCTCTAAACCGAGCCTGGATTCGATTAGAAACGTCCCCTGAGTGACCCCGGTTAGCTTCAAGGTCGCCCCCGGACTTCCTACACTGATCTCGAGTCTTGGGACGGCAACCGATCCCCGCTGAACAATCGCCCCCCGGCTGCCAACTGCGATCATCGTACCGCGAAATGGCCGAATCGAACTGAGGCCCGCTTTTGTTGGGCTGATTTCTTCGCTCCACTGAACGCCGTCAGGAGAAGCCAAGATCGCTCCACCGATGGTGACCGCATAAAACTTTGACCCGTCGTGGCACACGTCGATGAGAATTTCAGAACTAATCGGTTCGGGCTGAGTCCACGCTTGACCGTCATCCGAATAGGCCGTCCGACCATTATCCCCGACCGCCACGAAACGCCCGTTTCCGCCGGTCACCGCCCGCATTCGTCGAACCTGTCGCCGTGTCCATTGGGCCCCGTCGGAAGAGGTCAACATGTAGGAGTATTCGTTAGCGACGGAGTATGCGGCCGCCACAAAAAGACCGTTGGCATCGATCATTCGGGCGATTCCCGTAATCGATGAAACGGAGAATGATTGCGTGTTCCAGTTGGTTCCATCTTCCGACCACCACAGTTTGTCTTTGGGCCCAACAATATGAAATCGACCGCGAGAATAGAGAACCGAATTGGCCATGCCTCCGAAGCTTTCCGGGAGCCGAGAGAACGCAGAGCCGTCCACCGACAGCCACGCCGCATAACCGTCGATAGCGACCACGCGACCTCCCCCCAGAGCGATTCCGTGAATCGTCGAGAATCCCGGAAAGGCAGCGCGTTGCCACGTCTTGCCGTCAGTGGACGTCAACAACGGGCTGGTTTCAGCCACTCCGCCTGGGCCGATCCCAAAATCACCTCCGGCGAATACACGGTCTTGATCGGCTGCGACGACGAATAAGTCGCCGCGATACGTCACCGAGCGGTCCTGGGCGATCCAATGGTTTCCGTCGGCAGACGTGATGATACTGCCAGTGTCGCCGATGGCGACGAATTGGGTTCCACTATAGATTACCGAATTCAGATCACCGGACAACGGCACGTCGGCGACGCCGTGCCAATCTTGACCATTGGCCGACTGGAATACCCGGCCCCCGTAACCGACGCCGATATAAACGCCGTTGCCATAGGCGACGGCTCGCGGTCCGGGGTTGACCCAAACGCGGTCCCAGGTCAGACCGTCGCTCGACGAACTCACATAGCCGTCCGCAATCAGGAATCGTCCGTTCACAAAGGCCACCCGACGGGGATAAGGCTCCACGGCACTTTGTTGACTCCAATCGAGGCCATCGGGTGAACGTCGGATTTGTCCGTTGCCGTCCAAGGCAAGGAAGGCGCCGTTGCCAAACGCGACGTCAAAAAAGTACAGCGATGGTCCGAGATCGTGCGTGGTCCAATCAACGAGGTCGGTTGACGCGAGTATTTTTCCGTCCCTCCCAACCGCCACATACATCGAGTTTCCGTAGGCGACTCCACGCAGCGCCGAGTCCGTCGGACTCAAGTGGTCGCCCCAGATTCGACCGTCGGCTGACGACGTGATTCTTCCCGCATCGCCGACGGCGACAAATCGTCCGTTGGCGAAGGCAACCGAGGCGAGGTTGTTGGTGCGCCCGGTGAAGATGAAGTCCCAGGTGCGTCCATCCGTGGAGACCAAGATGTGGCCGCGGCTCGCGGTGGCCACGTAGGTATTATTACCGAAGGCGACGGAAGTGAGATTGTCTCCTTGGGGCGTGGGATGTCGCCACTCCCAGTCCGTTGCAATGAGGCTTTGAGTAAAGAATTGAGAGAACAATACAGAGGCCAGAATGACTCCAGGGTTCACGCTCGAACCATAGACAGAACCGAAATCGGAGCGCAAGAAGCGGATGATTCTCCAATCCTAACCCAAGTTCCGCAGTTGCT
>DLVS01000168.1 GCA_003445095.1 Verrucomicrobiales bacterium | reverse complement strand
CCCCAAGCCATTCCTCGCGCGCTGTGAACATTAATTTGCTCGGTAGCGGCCCATTCGACGCCGCACGCGAATCCGAAACAGCCATTGACGCTGGTGAGGGCGCAGAGGCGATTGCGTAGGCGGGACCAAGCGAGATTTGGCGGTGGCGGTTCGGCGGCCACGACGCCGGGCACCGGATGAGCCGCGAGTCGCGAGTTGTCGTGTGTTTCGCTGTAGTGGACCAACGTACCTACTTTTGCCGAAGATGAGAACGTGTGGTCGAGATAGCCGCCAACGCTTTCACCCGTGAAGTTCTGGAACAATTCGCTGTAGGCCCATTGCATACCACCGTCGCCCAAAAGCGCTTCCGTCGCTTCCCATGATCCGCCGAGTCCTTCGAGGAGAAAAACCGTTTCCGGAAATTCTTCACGGACTCGCGCGGTGATGAATTGCCAAACGTGAACTGGAATCTGGTATCCGGCGTCGCATCGAAACCCGTCCACGCCGCGGCGGCACCAAGTCAGAAATGCCTCCGCGACATGCTCCCAGAGAGGAACATGGCGTTGGTCCAGTTCCACTAGGTCCTCCCACACGACGTCCCACGCTCCCGGCGACTCGAATTGGCCGTCCGGCTTGCGGACAAACCATTCGGGATGGTCTTCCCATAAGGCGCTGCCCCACCCGGTATGATTAATCACCACGTCGAGCATCAGCCGCGCGCCGGAGCGATGAACCTGATACGCCAATTCGGAAAACTGATCGAGTCCGGTTGTTCGCCGATCGAACTCGATTAACGCTGGATCAATGGCGGTCAGGTGTTGCAGGGCATACGGCGAACCGAATCGGCCAAATCGTGCAAAAGTCGTCGGAGTTGGGTTGATCGGTAACAGGTGGAGGATTCGACAGCCCAACTGGCCGAGAATGTGTGGCAGTTCCCGGGTCAGGTCGCGGAGTTTTCCACCCGGGGGTATGACCGCATAGCCCTCGGCATCCAGGGGAGCGAGCCGAGCGTCGAGTTCCGGCGAGATCGTCTGGCGTTTGGTTTTGTTCTTACCAAACATGCGCGGGAAGGCACAGTAGATCGTGTTGGCGGTGCGCGTCCAAGACGGGTGAACGCTTAGGCAGATATCAGGACCCGGAGGCCAATGTTGTCGACCCTGGGGATCAACGGCGTAGGCCTTGGCTTTGAAAAAACCGACTTCCGTTAGAGGTACTGTCAGCGCCCAGCGACCGGGGCCATCCGCGCGCATGGGAATGTCACGCCACGAAGCGCCCGCCAACGGCAGCCGCCCGAAATGGGCTCGAACGACCTCTTCGCGGAGGCGTTCGCCGCGTCCGAGATTGGTTCGCAGTTTGGCTGCGAAACCGGTGGGAGTGCCAGAGAGGGTGAACGAAAAGAGGTCGCCGGCGTGTCGAACGAATTTAGCACCGGGTTTTGGAAACAATTCGAGGTCGGCCATGGAGGCGAGCGCGGCAACGGTGTCGTCAATTCAGTGCTTCCTCAAGTCCTCGTGCGGAGGAAGTGCCACTCGACCGCCGCGCTCGACACCCCGCGGCCTCCAGGAGCCGGCCGAACGCAGACGACTCGATCACTGACCGAGCTTGCCCTTGGCCGGGCGACCTGCTGAAGCTCCCCGCCACGTTTGATGGAGAAGGAAAGTCTGAGTCGGGTCCGATTTGCCGGGCTAACGCTGGCGGCGCTCGGCGTGGTGTATGGTGATATCGGGACGAGCCCTCTCTATGCCATGCGGGAGTGTTTTCACGCCTCGCATGGCGTTCCCGTCACGCCAGCGAACGTTCTTGGCGTACTGTCCCTGATCATTTGGTCGCTGATCATGATCGTGTCGATCAAGTACGTGGTATTCGTGCTGCGCATGGGCAATCGGGGTGAAGGCGGGATTCTGGCTCTCTTATCCTTGGCCTTCCCGGAACGACGGGAAAAGCAGCGGGCTGGAAAGATTCCCGTCGTAATGACCTTGTTGGGGCTGTTCGGGGCCGCGTTGCTGTATGGCGACGGGATGATCACGCCTGCGATCACCGTGCTCGGAGCTGTGGAAGGGTTGGAAGTCGTGACCAAACAGCTCTCGTGGTTCGTGGTGCCGATTTCCGTGGTAATCTTGATTGCTTTATTTGGGGTGCAGAGTGCCGGCACCGGAGCGATTGGCCGAGTGTTCGGGCCGATCATGGTGGTCTGGTTTGCCATGATCGCGGTCTTGGGAGTGCGTGGCATCCTCCTGAATCCTTCGGTATTCAAGGCCGTGAATCCGTTTTACGGGCTGGAGTTTTTCTATGTACACGGCTGGCAGGCGTTCGTGGTTTTAGGTTCGGTCTTCTTGGTGGTGACCGGCGGCGAAGCTCTCTACGCCGACATGGGACATTTCGGCTTGCGGCCGATTCGGTTCGCGTGGTTTGGAGTGGTGTTGCCGGCTTTGCTTCTGAATTACTTTGGGCAAGGCGCTCTGCTGATCGGGCAACCGGAGGCCGCGGAGAACCCCTTCTTCCGTTTGGCGCCCCGCCCCCTGTTATTTCCCTTGGTGGGCCTGGCCGCGGCTGCGGCGGTGATTGCGTCCCAGGCTCTGATCAGCGGCGCGTATTCGCTGACCATGCAGGCGGTACAATTGGGCTATTTGCCTCGGATGGCGATCGAACACACGAGCGAACGAGAGCGTGGCCAAATCTTCATTCCGCAAGTCAACTGGGCTCTCATGGTGGCGTGTCTCGCGTTGGTCTTGGGATTCCGATCGTCCTCGAACTTGGCCGGTGCTTACGGAATTGCGGTGACCTTGACCATGCTGATCACGACGCTGCTATTCCATTTTGCAGCACGAAAAGTTTGGGGTTGGAGTTTCTGGAGGGCGACGGCGGTGAGCGGAGTCGCGTTCGGCGTCGAGCTGGCGTTTTTTGGAGCCAACGCCCTGAAGATTCCTCACGGAGGTTGGTTTACGTTGGTCGTGGGGGTCGTTCTGTTCACCTTGATGACGACGTGGCGCACTGGCCGCCGCCTATTGTGGCAACGAATCAAGGCGAGCGCGTTGCCGACCCCCCAGTTTCTCGAGAGTATCCGGCGCCGGGAATTGCCACGGGTCAAAGGTACCGGTGTCTATCTTGCCGGAAATCCGGACGGAGTGCCGATCGCTCTACTCCATAATCTCAAGCACAACAAAATCCTTCATGAGCGGGTCGTCTTCTTGACCATCTTGGTTGCTGAAGAGCCTAGGGTGGACGAGGCGAGTCGCATTACGGTCGAGGAGTTGGAGAATGGCTTCTGGCGCGTCAAGGCAATGTATGGGTTTATGGAAGAGCCCAACGCGCCCGACGTTCTGAGGCGATGCGCCGATTTCGGGCTCAAATTCCGCGAGGCGGAAACGTCATTCTTCTTAAGCCGCGAGACGATCATACCGTCGCGACGTAGCGGTATGGCACGCTGGCGGGAGAACCTCTTTGCCGTCATGGCGCGTAATTCCCAGAGCGCAACGATGTTCTTTCAATTGCCGGCCAACCGGGTTGTCGAGTTGGGAATGCAGGTGGAGATTTAGCTTTTGGGCCGGTAGGGGGAGATTAGCGTGGATTAACCTTTTTCGAATCGGTATTGCGGTTGAACTGATCGGCAGCAAAAAACAAAACTGCGGCCAAGGCGGTAAGGGCCCCGCCCCCCGCAATCAAAGCTCGCTGGAATTCTTCGATCGTGGAGAAATGGTGAAGTAAAAATCTTCCGACTTGCTCTCGGCGCTCCGGTGAAATTTCGAGGCGACTAGACGACGGCGATTCTGAGGTGCCGTGGCCTCCGAGTAGGCCAACCCCTAAAAGCGGAAAACCGTGAGTAAAGCACCAAAGCGAGGCGACCAGGATCCATACGCCCATCCGTGGAACGGAGCCAGCCGGGGTCGGTGGGCGCGGTTCAGCCATCTTCACAATGTCGAACTCAAGGTCTGGCGAACGACGGAGGCACTCCAGTTCCGAAGCCAGTCGGTCAATTTCGTCGGAATCCGTAAGCAGTAAACTCCACGACCGTGTCCGCTTCGCTCGACGGACGGGGACGTATTCAAGCGTTATTCGGGCGGCCTCATTGGCGAAATGCGCCGGTTCAAAGACTACCGACTGCAGTCGATCCCAAGACAGGCTGACCCAGCGGGGCGGACGAAAGCGGAGGCGTTTGGGTCCCAGTTCGAGTACTCGTTGCGAATGCCGCGAGACCCACAGCAACGCTTCGATGAACGCCCAAAGCCCGAGACCAAAAACAAGGGCGAGCGTAAAGGCCAAGGTGAGACTTCGGGCGATCGACCACCCGATGAGCCAGCTTCGCAGCAGGAACATTTCGCCCATCATCACGGCGGCGTAAACAAACAGGGGAGTGGCGAGCGCAATGGTAACGCGCCCGCGTTGCCGGAGTTCGGGGAACAGCCAAAGATTGAGTCTGCCTGGTTGAACGAAGGGCTTGCTGACCGCTTTCACTGGCGAGTTGTAGTTCCCAGCGCATTCCACCGCGACCGCCGAACTTCCACCAGGCCAAGTTCCGGGCTGCGGCTGAAATTTTTGTTTGTGCGCGCCCAGCCGTAAGGGCCGGCGCCGCTCCCTGGCGGATCAACTTTTACCTGAACCAGAGGGCCCCGTCAGGTGTTCCGACGCCGGAATCCCGTAGCGTTCCAAAACGCGCCGAGTGGCTTCGTCCAAAGACGGTGCGTCGAGCAGAATGCGCTGCAACGAGTCGCCGCGCATAAACTCGAAGCGGTGGAGACCTTCTTTCGGCTCCTTCAGCGCCGCCGTCAGATCGGTCAAGGTAGAGATGCGCCGACCGTTCACTTGGTCCAACACGAGGAAACGAGCGTCTTGGTACCCGAGGTTGATCGGGTCGGGCAGCACGGTGCTTAGCATCACCAGTGACGGGCGATTCGTTGAAGGGTGTTCCGATTGGTAGAATTGAAGCCGAAACGGCGATCGTCGTTTCCAGTCGTCTCCCCAGGCGCGGAGGAAGGGTTGATCGAGCGGTTGGAATACCAGGCCTCCCGCAACGACGTAATCTGGGTCGTGTCCGAAGGCCTGGCGGGGCACGAGTTCATCCGCGTAATTCGCGGCCGGAAGCGTATAATTGATCGTCATTTCTTGGCCGTCCCGCCAAATCTTCAGAGGCACCGTGTCGCCGGCGAACCGGGAGCGTGTCGCCAAGTTCTCGAGGATCAGATGCCCGTAGTCGGGATCCACATAATCGCCCTCAACATCCACCGGGAAGCCATCGACCTCTAAGAGAATATCGCGAGGCTTCAAAACGGACGGCACCCCGGGACGATTCTGGACTTCTATGACGACGGCTCCACGCGGTGGGCCTGAAAGTTTGAGGAACTCAAGTGTCGCTGGGTTTTCTCCTGACTGCCAGGTGAAGTCGAAATAGCCGAGTCCGCGATAGTTTCCGGCACGATGAGCCGCGAGGACACGGCGAATCAACGATGCGGGAATGACCGTACAGGTGTTACCGGACTTTGACTCCGTGAGCCCAACGACCTTTCCGTCGAACGTGACGGCTTCGGCCCACCCTAGGCCGGCGAGCTCGGTATTGACCTCGAGGTTCAAGCGGGGCGCGAAACTGAGCGCACTCTCACCGACGCTGAACTTACTGAATTCCACCCGGCGAGATTCCAGATTGCCATCCCGCCAGCGGAGCAGATTGAAGTCCGGCCCTGAGGGCACGACTTCCGCGAACTCGACCGGCTTGAGACCATCCCAGAAAGCCGCGTCGTCCGTCGTTACGAGCGCCAAATCCACGTGAGGGTCCATCCACGTGACCTTCCCGGTGTACCATTTGCCGCGTCCGCCCTTCTGCAGGCGAACGAGAGTTTGAGACGGAAGCGATTGAGCAGTGGTGAGCACTTCGCGGTCTCCCACGACCAGTCCATGCTTGCGAATCGAGCGCGTGGGTTTGTTCCACGGCTGAAAATAGTCGTAGTCCTTGAACGTAACTTCGATCGTTACCAGTGACTTATCCCATCCGTTGGTTTCCGCGGCCTGGACGGAGAACCCCAGGAGCAGCAGCAACACCAACGAAGGACTGAGGCAGAAGAAGCGGTGAATCATAGGCGTCGATCTGAAGTGATTCCGTAGGTTTTCAAAATCTCCGCCGTCGCGGCGGCCGCGGCCTCACGGTCCAGGGATTCAATCGCTCCGCGACCGGCAAACTCGATCACGTGTTGTTTTCCCTGGTTCTCTTCGAAGGCGCGAATGACATCTTCTAAACGCTCAATGCGAATGCCGTTGATTTTGTTGACCATCATCCGGCTACGGACGTCGAGGTCGGCATTCACCGGATGGGCTAGCGTAGCGGCGAGGACGACA
This sequence comes from Verrucomicrobiales bacterium, assembly GCA_003445095.1. GTDB lineage: Bacteria > Verrucomicrobiota > Verrucomicrobiia > Limisphaerales > UBA9464 > UBA9464. Next base: position 4,405 of record DLVS01000168.1, on the reverse strand, counting down.
GGTTCGGGTCTGACTTTGTCCGGATCCTCGCTGCGTCGGTAGTACAGCTCGTAAACCAAGGTTGAAGTGGCATCGTCGTTACGATCTCGTCCCAGGGTGCGCAAGTAATCCGCGCTCAGCGACGTGAACACCAGACCGCCGTTAACGTAATAACGGGGCGGCGCTTCGTACTGGTTTCCGGCCAGCTTGTCTCCCTCGAACACGGCAACCGGCAGTTCGAGCTCCATCGGTTGCCGGTCGCGTAGAATCTTCAACTTAATCGTTTCGCCACTTTGCGGCATCTGGAAGGCGGAGGAAACTGCCACCCGATTGTCGCGGTACAACACGGTGCCGTCGCTTCCGACCTTCAGTCCTCCGACTTCGAGGAGCACGTCATCGGGCTTGAGCACTTTTTCCGCCGTGCTGCCGGATAGCAGACTGTCGACGCGAGCGCCGGCTGACATATCCGATAAGCCCAAATACTTTCGGTACGCCGGATTCTGCAGCGGTACGAGCCGGATACCAGCCAGCGGAAAGCCGTCGTACTTCCCGTCATCGACGTCCTTGAGGAAATGTTGAATGACCTCCGTGGGAATGAAGAATCCTGCGTTTTCGAGCCCGGGAATCCCTTGAAACGACACGCCCACCACCTTGTCATCCTGTAGCACCGGCCCACCGCTGTTCCCAGGATTGATGGCCGCGTCAGTTTGAACTGCCAAGAGCGAGCGGTGGCCGGAATGCACGTAGTTTTGCACCTCGATTCGTGAGACAACGCCGCGGGTATAGGAGATTTGTTCACCGCCGGCCGGATAACCGTAAGTCACCACCGTAGACCGGACGGCTGGGAGCTCGCCGAATTCCAACGGTTCAATGCCATCGAAAAACGCCGGGTCCTCGACTTCGAGCAACGCTAGGTCGCAATCGTTCCCGACGAAGGCCACTCGCGCTTGGTACGGCCGTGGATCCTGAAAACGCCGAACGAGCACTTGTTTGGCCCATGCGATGACGTGGGCGTTAGTCATGATGCGCCGACCCTTGATGACGAATCCTGAGCCGCCCGATCGTCGCACCGAATCGAAACGCCACGGAGCGTCGTAGTCCGGTGCTTGGCTGAAGGTGAAGATCTGAACGACCGATCGTTCGGGCGAGCCTGCCTGGAGCGCGAACGCTGCGAGGCAGGCGACAACAGTTACCAGCGCCTTTCGTGACATGCTGCCAAAGTGTTGATGCATCCGGGGCGGGTCAAGCGATGTTACAACGCGAGATCGGTCACGGCGCCCTCACTCGCGGAACTCACGAGGGCCGCATACTTTGCGAGAACACCGCGGCGATAGTTGGGTTTGGGCTGCTGCCATTGACGCAGCCGGGTGTCGAGGTCGCGGGCGGAGATTTCTAAAGTAATAGCGCGCTTCTCGGCGTCGATCGTGATCAAGTCTCCGTTCTTCACCACCGCGATTGCGCCCCCGTCAAAGGCCTCGGGTGTCACGTGGCCGATGACGAAACCGTGTGAGCCACCGCTGAAACGCCCGTCGGTAATAAGCGCAACCTCCTTGCCCAGCCCTTTACCCATGATCGCGCTGGTCGGACTCAACATTTCACGCATGCCGGGGCCCCCTTTGGGACCCTCACCACGGATGATGATCACATGACCCGCCTTCACTTTGCCGGTGAGAATGCCTTGCAGCGCGTCCTCTTCGCGCTCGAACACGATGGCCTTACCGCTAAACTGAAGGCCCTCCTTACCGGAGATTTTTCCGACCGCGCCGCCGGGACAAAGGTTGCCACGGAAAACGACCAAGTGACTCGTGGGCTTGATCGGATTGTCGAAGCTGCGGACAATTTCCTGACCCGCGGGATACGGCGGCGCACCTTTGAGATTTTGGCGCATCGTCTTTCCGGTCACCGTCATTACGTCGCCGTTGAGCAACCCTTCATCGAGGAGTTGCTTCATCAGCGGCACGGTGCCGCCGATCTCCACCAGGCGAGCCATTACGTATTTGCCGGAAGGCTTAAGGTCAGCGAGCACGGGCACGCGTTTACCGACGCGGGTCCAGTCATCGATGGTTAGTTTCACTCCGGCGCTATGGGCCATCGCGATTAGGTGCATCACGGCGTTGGTTGAACCGCCAAGCGCGATTACGAGCGTCATCGCATTTTCAAACGCCTCGCGGGTCATGATATCCCGGGGTTTGATTCCACGCTTGATCAGGTGCAACACCGCGGTTCCCGCTTGTTCGCAGTCCCGTGTTTTGTCGTTAGAGATGGCGGCCTGGGCCGATGAATTGGGGAGGCTCAGGCCCAGGGCCTCAATGGCGCTGGCCATGGTGTTCGCGGTGTACATGCCACCGCAGGATCCGGCACCGGGGACGGCGACCTCGGCGACTTGCTCGACCTCTTCCGCCGTCATCTTTCCCGCCGCGTTTTTGCCAACGGCTTCGAAGATGTTCACGAGATCCACGTCGCAGCCGCTCAGTTCCCCGGGAAGAATCGTGCCGCCATAGACGAAAATGCTGGGTCGATTGAGCCGGCCCATCGCCATGACGCAACCGGGCATGTTTTTGTCGCAGCCTCCGAGCGCGACGAAGCCATCAAATCCCTGGCACCCCACGACGGTTTCAATCGAGTCTGCGATCACTTCACGCGACACGAGTGAATACTTCATGCCCTCGGTGCCCATCGAAATGCCGTCGCTAATCGTGATGGTGTTGAACACCACCGCCTTGCCGCCGGCCTCGGTGATGCCTTGCGCAACACTGACTGCCAACTGGTCAATGTGCATATTACACGGGGTGACCATGCTCCAGGTTGACGCCACCCCGACTTGTGATTTTTTGAAATCCTCTTTCTTGAAGCCCGTGGCGTAAAGCATCCCGCGACTAGGCGCGCGTTCGATGCCATCAACCACGATGGAAGAAAAGGCGCGCTGATTGGCAGCGGTCGATTTGGCAGAACGAGAGGCGGTTTTCTTACTCATGTTTTCGAAGAGATTGCGGGAACCGTCGGTTGCGAACAAGGCGAGGGTTCAGGGCGCGTCGAATCACGCACTTCACGCTCGGCCCATACCGACCGACTGCTCCGCCGCTCGGACGGTGTTCGCCAATAACATCGCAATCGTCATCGGACCGACGCCTCCAGGGTTCGGAGTGATCCGACCGGCCTTCGGCTGCACCTCCGAGAAGGCGACATCCCCCACTAATTTCGTGCCGGACTTACTCGTCGGATCGATCACTCGATTGACGCCTACATCGATCACCGTGGCTCCGGGTTTGATCATGTGAGCTCGCACAAACTCCGGGACACCCATCGCGGCGATGAGGATATCAGCGCGTTGGCAATGGGAAGTCACGTCGCGGGTGCCGCTATGGCAAACGGTGACGGTGGCATTTGCCTGGCGTCCTTTTTGGAGGAGAATCGCGGCCATCGGTTTGCCGACAATATTCCCCCGCCCCAGCACTACGACTTCGGCCCCATTGACTGGGATCCGATATCGAATGAGTAATTCGTGAATCCCTGCGGGCGTGCATGGAACAAAGCCCGAGGGATCGCCCAACATGAGCTTTCCGACATTGAGCGGATGAAAACCATCCACGTCCTTGGTAGCGGTGACTTGCGAATAGACCGCAGGGGCATCGATCGGGGAGGGAAGCGGCGCCTGCACCAGAATTCCGTGGCACGTCGAATCCGCGTTGAATTGGTCGATGAGTTTCAACAACTCCGCCGTAGTCGTGTTTTGAGGAAGGACTTTGGTCTCCGAGCGAATCCCCACTTCGGTCGCGCGCTTTTGCTTCATCGCGACGTACACTTGCGACGCCGGGTCCTCACCCACGCGGATGAACACTAAGCCCGGCGTTATTCCACCCGCTTTGAGACGAATGACGCGGGCGGCGGTCTCGGCTTGGATTTCGCCCGCAATGGCTCGCCCATCGATCAGGTTGTCCATTGCCGTGCCACCTAAGGCATCAATTGAATGTCCTGAATCTTCAGAACCGGGGTTGGCCAGCGGCTGTCGGAATACTCGAACCCGCTGGCCATTACCCGTTTTCCGGAGAATTTGCGAAGATCCTTCTGCGGTTCCAACAGCAGATAATTGATGAGGCCTTCGCGGTAAAAACCGCCCCGGAGTTCGTAGTCGGTGGGTGCCTGGGGACTGACGGTTCGCTCGACGAATCCCTCGCGAACAACGTAACGAGGAATCGGCGCCGGCTCGGGAATGCTTGGCCGAGGGGTCGTTCGGGGTTGGGCTGCTAGCGCGCGCGGAGAACCGACCGGGAGGGGAGGAAGTGGGGCGATAGTCGTGGAATCCGGTTTTGATGTTACCCGGGCAGGCGCTGCTGGCGTTGACGTTGGTTCAGCGGAAACGGGCTCAGCGCGGGTGGGCGTGGCGTCAGTCCCGGCGGTCGTGGGCACCACGGGTGTACTGTCAGCG
>DLVS01000090.1 GCA_003445095.1 Verrucomicrobiales bacterium | reverse complement strand
AACTGAAACCACATGGTCGAGAAATCGGCGACCTCGAACAGGCGTTGCCCGGCCGCCACGGTTTGGCCTTCCAAGACATCCTTGACCACCACCGTGCCGGTCAAAGGAGCGAGGATTTCTACGTGCAAATTGGTCGGGGAGAATGTTTCGGGAAGCTTGGTCACCTGTTCCGGAGTAAGCCCCAACTGAACCAAGCGTGAGGCCGCAGCAGCCACCATTGAAGTGGAGTCGGGGCTCGCCGCTGAACCGGTCCGCACCAATCCGACATATTCGCGAACGGCGGCTAATAGCGTCGGACTGAATAACCACGCCAGCGGTTGCCCAGCCTTCACTTCGGCCCCGGGATAGGTGACGAACAACCGATCCAGCCGACCGTCGGTGTAGGCGCTTAAGACCCGGCGGCGGGAGGCATCGTCCTCAATCGTGCCGGCGACACGAACCGTTCGAATCAGCGGCTTCCGCGTCGCGGGACTGGTCGCAACATTGGCGACGGTGACATTGTTCGAACTGAGGTTGATCACGTCGGCGCCGGCGGCGATCCCAGATTCGCCTTCGTAAACGGGAGAAAGGTCCATGCCGCAAATCGTGCATTTGCCCGGCTGATCCGACCGGATCCACGGGTGCATCGCGGACTGGTAATACAGGATGCGCCGTTCTCCGGCTCGGCTGCCTGCTGCCGGATGTTCATGCCGAACGGATCGCGCGAACCAGCCAGCCGCAGCCGCCAGAAGGGCGACAAGTATCCAGGAAATCAGACGAGGTCTCATAGGCGTTGGCTGGAATTGGTATTCGACGGGGTGGGCTCGGCCGTTTCGCGCCCGAGCATTTCCAACGCTTCGAGATCAGCGAGGCCACAGCAGAGCACGAGCTCCGCCAAGGCCGTCCACTGGGCCGCAACGGCTCGGGCGAATTGCACTTGGGTATCGAGCAGCAAACGTCGCGACTCGAAAACGTCACGAAGTTCACCGCGGCCCGATGACCACAGGGCGAGCGCCACCGAGAACGTACGTTCGGTTCGCGGCCGGAGATCATCCTGAAAGAGCAACGCTTCGCGCCGCGCGGCGGCAATCTCCAACGTGAGGTGATGGACTTCTTCGTGTAGGCCCAACGCCGAGTCCGCGTGTTCGTCTTCCACCGCCCGGAGACGTTCCCGGTCACGAGCGAGGTCTCGACGATACTTGGCACGATTCCACCACGGAAAATTGATGCTGAGGCCAAAGGTGCCTTCCCGAAAACCTCCGTCGCCGCTGTATTGGCGACCGTCTACCCCCAAAGCCAAGTCCGGTCGCTGGGAACGTCGCGTCGCTTCAACCACGGCTTCAGCGGCACGCCGCTCCGTGGCGAGGACACGAAGCCGAGGCTCGGCGTTGATCGCGAGCCGGACGAGGCGCTCGCTGTACGTCACGGGTTCGGCCAGTCCTGGTAAATCGAAGCCCGGCAAAGGCGCGAGCGGATCTCGACCGAGTCGGCGATTGACCGCTCCGAGAGCCTCGGCCTCTTTGCTTTGAAGATTCTCCACCTCGACGGCCCGGCGAGCCAATTCTGTCTGGGCGCGCAGAACTTCGACCTGCGTCGCATTCCCCGTCGAGAAGCGGGCTTCCAGTGTGCGCACGATCTCGGCCAACCAAGCCTGATCTTCCCGGGCTACGAGGACTACTCGCCGCGCCAAGGCTGCTTGAAACAAAGCTTGGGCCAGGTCACGGCGAAGTTCCTGAAAACGGGCCGTTGCCCGCGCGGCTTCCGTGGCGGCATCCGCGGTCGCCACCGATTGCGCGGCGGCTTCCTTTCCGAAGACCGGCAACGGCTGCTCAATGCCGTAAATCAAATTGCCTTCGTCGGCCGGGTTGTTGCCCTTGCTACTGTACACGGTCCCGCCCAGTAGAACTTTGGGATCGGCGAGGCGGCGAATTCCCTGGGCGTTCCAATCGGCGGAGCGAGCGCGAGCTTGGGCGGCGCGCAGCGCGGGATGATTGGTCTCCATGACCGTCACCCAGGCATTGACTCGGGCTGGGGACAGCACTTCGACCGCGTTCGTGGGCGACTCAGCCTCAGCGAGCGATCGCATGGACATGCCGGCCAAGCACAACCAAAGCCAGGGGCTTTTTTGACCACCAAGGCGGCCCAGAAAAATTGCAGGATTCATAACTCATCGCAGAAACAGGATACGGGACTGGCGTGGAACGACGTCAGAGGACAACGCGCGCTCGCGCCAGGCACACGTCATCCGTCAGCGATGAGTTGCTCAGATGAGAATGGCCGCGTGCCGAAGGAACAGAGGCACGGCCAAAGTTTCGGCGACGGAGAGGGTCTCCGGCACGCCAAGACGGGACTGAAGCGTTGGAGTCGGTGGAGCCCAACGGGTGAGCAGCAGAGCAGGAATTTCCAACGAAGGGCGAGCTGCCCCCGGAATCGAAATCGGTGAACTCGAATGGGCCGGCATGGCCGGACTGGCCACGCAACACTTGGCCGAGCAATGGACTGCGACCGCCGGCGGACAGCAATTATGGCCAGCAGGAGAAGCCCACGGAACCGCCGAAGCAGGAACAATCGCCAAACACTGCGCCGCCCAGAGCAGAACGCTCAGGAAGATGACGCAGCAAGATTTCATAGTGGAGGCGATGGTTTGGGTTCGGCTTACTTCTTCGGCTTCTTCAACTCTTCGGCTAGCTTCTTAACGTATTTCTGCGGGTCTTTGTCAAAATCCTTCTTACAGTGTTTACAGCACAATTTGAACTCCTGGCCCTTGTAGCCGAACGCATACGGGTCGCCCATTTCGCCCAATTTCTCATCCGAAACGATGCATTTTTCGAGCTTGTAGGGTTTGTCTTTCGTGGCCTTCGGGTCGGGGGAGTCTTTGTCGGCCGCCAGGGTACTTGGAGCCAAGACCAACGCAGCGATCGCCGCAACGCCTGCAAGTGCCGTGAGGTGGTTCATATGCCTTGAGGACCTTTAACTCGCGATGCGACGTCCGGCCAGCCGGGATTATTCTGAGAAAATGGGTCACTAGCAATCAGCTCGTTGGAGGGCGGCACGAAAGGATCCAACATGCTTTCGAAGTCGCCGCCGAATTACGCCTTCCTTCCCGCCGTCAGTGTCGGTCAACCATCATCGCGCTCACCAACATGAAGTCGCCCCTCGCCATTACCTTCGCGCTTTTTCTCGGTGCCCAGGTCCGCGCAGCCGACGCACCGACCGCGCCGGCCATAACGCCCCAGCTCGCCTTTAAGGTTGGCTTCGCCGAACGAGACATTACCCCCGACATCGGGATGGAAGAGCCGGGCGGCTACGGCAAGGTGTATCACCGGACGTTCCACGACCCCTGTAAAGTTCGGGCGGTTGTATTCGATGACGGACGGCAGCGAGTGGCCCTTGTGGGGATCGACTTGTTGTTCATCACCCGGGCGCTCACCAAGGAGGCTCGGGCGGAGGTTGAGCAACGGTGCGGCCTAAAGGCGGGGAATATTCTGATCGGAGCGTCGCACTCTCATTCGTCGGGACCGATCGGAATGGCGGAACCAGGAGACTTCGACCAGGCCTCGCCGCTGGTGCGCGATTTGTATTTCAACAAATCCACCGTTTCGAGTCCTGGCTACACTCAATGGCTCAAGCGCCAGATCGTCGAAGCGGTGGTCGCCGCTGACGCCGCGCGAGTCGA
>DLVS01000854.1 GCA_003445095.1 Verrucomicrobiales bacterium | reverse complement strand
CAAATCGACACCGCCGCGCGGGGATTCAGCCTGATGCAGGACGGTCCACTCGATATGCGAATGGATCGACGCCAACACACGACCGCGGCGGATTTGGTGAACGACCTACCATCGACCGACCTGGCACAGATTTTTTGGGAATACGGAGACGAACGCGAATCCCGTCGGATTGCGCGTGCGCTGGCCCAGGAACGAACGATGCGTCGCATTGAAACGACAGGTCAGTTGGCCGAGCTCGTGGAGCGGGTTTGTCCACGCCAAGGCCGCCGGGTTCATCCAGCCACGCGGGTGTTTCAGGCTCTGCGAATTGCCGTTAATGAAGAACTGGATTCGCTCCGCCGCGGCCTCGCGGGCGCCTGGCAAATGCTGGCTTCGGGCGGTCGACTTGCAGTGATCGCCTTTCATTCGCTGGAGGATCGATTGGTTAAGGATTTCATGCGCAGCCAAGCACGGGATTACTCCCTCCCGGCGGGTGCTGAGGCTGACCTGCCCCATTTGCGTCAACCGCGGATTGCGACGGCGGTTGTGGTTACTCGCAAACCGATTCTGCCGAGCGCGGAGGAGGTCGCGGAGAATCCACGGGCGAGAAGTGCTCATTTGCGAGTGCTGGAGAAACTCTAGAATGGCAAAGCCACAAAAACGCAGAGCAGCTGAAATGCGCTGGCAACGACTCGGAGTAGTCGTGCTGTTGGTGGCGTCAATCGCTGGGCTCACGGTTGGTTATGTGATGCAGCGGCGGGCGCATGACGCGCTGGGGCAACAGATTAAAGTCGTCGAGCGAGAAATGGGCTGGGCATCGGATGCGGTCAGGCGGGAGCAGCAACTGCTGGAACGATTCCGAAGGAAAGATGTGCTGCTGGCGCGCGCAGCTCAAATGGGGTTGGGCCTCTCGGACATCGTTTCGACACAGCGGGTCACGATTCCCTTGGTAACCGATCCCGGTTGGACCACCCCCGTGGTGACCGTGCCTTCCACCACTTCCGCAGCCACGCCGGGACCGCTCGCCACGGCCGGCGGGGTTCCCCGTCAAAACGCTCGGTGAGGTCTGTATGAATCGAGCCCAACCGTATCGCAATCTTTGGTTGCTGACCTGGCTGATGATATCCGGCCTGGCGGTCGTGGGGGTTCGTCTCGTTTACATCCAGGCGATCAATCCTCAGGAGCCGGCTCCGTTCAGCTCCAACGATACGGAGATTCGCCGGTCGCGTCCCGCCCTGCGCGGGGAAATTCGCGACGCCAATGACACGGTCCTCGTTCAGTCGCAGCTCGCCGTGACCGTGCGAGCCGATCCGGCGCGACTGGGCTCACTCACTCCCGATGTCGCGAAATGGGCGGCACTTCATTTGGACATTCCGGAAGTCGATGTGTTGGCACGACTTCAGCCGGTTTATCAGCCACGGACCCAATTCGTCCGGGTCACGAACGGGCTCCAGATTCTGACGAATCGGGAGGTGGTGATGCGGCTTCAGCGCGCCAACGTTCTCGCGACCAACGTGCCGCCCATGATTTGGGATCACTTGTATGCCGCGATGCAAACCAACCGATTTGCGGTCCAGTCTCGTCTCATTGAGCAGAGGTCTAACGTGGTGGCTCGTGCCGAGGCGGCAATGTTGGCGACTCCCTGGTGGGACTTGGCGACCCGCTGGAAGATTAGCCGCGAGCGCGGGCGAGGGCTCCGGGCCGTGGCTCGCCAGGTTCGGTTGATCCGCACTAATCTCCTCGAATGCCGTGCTTCAGGCTTATTTCCGGAGTACGTCGAATTGCGCAAGTATCCACGCGATCACTTGGCCGCGCACGTTCTCGGGTTTACGACCAACCAGATGGAACGGGCGGTATCAGACCCTGGATTGCCCGTTGGATTGGCCGGCGCTCAGGGAATTGAGCAACGCTTCGATAGTGCGTTGCAGGGCCGGGATGGTGTCCTCCAAGGGCAAGTCGTTGGTGGACGTGAGTATGTTCCCCGGCGCGAGCGGGACGTGCCGTCGGAAGATGGCCTCACCGTCCTACTCACACTCGACGTGCAAATCCAAGAGGCGGTGGAGCGCGCTCTCGACGAAGCGGTGGAACGGCTGAATCCGATGGCCATCTCCGCGGTGGTCGTGCGACCAGACACCGGCGACATCCTCGCCTTGGCGAATCGGCCGACGTTCAACCCGAACGATCGTAAGTCGCAGTTGACTCGTGGCCTGACGAACCCGCTGTCAGCCTTCAAGAATCGGGCGATCAACGAGCCGTTCGAACCCGGGTCGACCTTTAAGCTGGTGACCTATTCGGCGGCGTTGAATGAACAACTGACTTCGGCGAGCGAGATCATTGATTGCCACGGTGGGCATTGGACGGTCCCTGGCACTCGTCGAACGATTCACGACGATCAAGGGCACATCATGAATCGCGTGACGGTGGAAGAAGCTTTCGCGAAATCGAGTAACGTGGGGGCGGTCCAACTCGGGCTGCGCATTTCAACCAACCGATTTTTGCAGTACATTCGTGACTTTGGATTTCTTAGCCGAACGGACATCGACTGCGGAGAGCACGATTCGGTGCTCCGGTGGACACCGCAAGTGGTGCGTCCAGGGGTGACCAATTGGGTAACGAATCTCGTAGCCCGATTTGGGGAAGCGAGTGGAGTGATCCCCAGTTGGGACGGCTGGACGCCGAGTTCGCTTCCGTTCGGGTACGGGCTCCGGGCGACCCCGTTGCAAACCGTGATGGCGGCGGCGGCGATCGCCAGCGGTGGCGTGCTCCGAAAACCGCGGTTGGTGCGCGCCCTCAAAACAGCAGACGGCCGATTGGTCAAAGAGTTTCCAGTACAGCCAGGCCGAGCGGCAATTTCTCCGGAGACGGCCGACAAGATGGTGTCCTTGATGGAGGCCGTGGTGATTCACGGCTCCGGTGCCAATGCGGCCATCGAAGGTTTCGACGTCGCGGGCAAGACTGGAACAGCCAAGAAGTTTGTCGCCGGAG
>DLVS01000089.1 GCA_003445095.1 Verrucomicrobiales bacterium | reverse complement strand
TTTTTTTGCGCCTATCGACCCGCGCCCAATCGTGGCCGTCGCGCGGCCTGCTTCGCATTAAAAACATTGGCGCGTTTGGCGGTCGCGTTTTGACGGCTCGGAGAGTAGTGAGCGGTACAGCGCGCCAAGCCAGGAGCCAATCTATTCGCCTTAGTCTCTGAAAACAGCCAAGGCCTCCAGGTCAGAGAGCCTGTCTCGACTCTAACCCGAGGCGAACAGCTCCGAAACTTGCTAGCCGCTCAGCCGCGCAATTGGCAGGCAAGCCTAGCCGACAATTTCGATCTACGACGTCATCAGTTCGACGCGCGCCTTCAAAGCGTCCGTGATTTTGGCGAACTCAATTTCGAAGGCCGCTCAACCGCCTTGGGAGCCGCGCTGAATGGTTTAAAAGAGCGTTACCGCGATCGGCCAGTGGCCGGAATCCTCCTGTTCACCGACGGCAATGCCACCGATCTGCCACGCGGACTCCCCGATTTAACTGGGCTCCCTCCGATTTATCCCGTGGTGATTGGGAGCGCGCAGGCGCCGGCCGATGTGGCGCTGCAGCAAGTCACGGTCAGCCAGTCGGCCTTCGAAGATGCGCCGGTCACGGTCCAAGCAGAGGTCAGCGCGACGGGAACCGGCGGTCGTCGGCTCGTCGCGAGAGTGACCGACGAGACGGGCAAGTTAGTAAAGGAACAGACGGTGGACGCGCCGCGAAACGATCAACCGACAAATACCAAACTGACGCTCCGCCCCGAGCAGCCCGGTGTTTCGTTTTACCGGCTCGAAGTCTCGGAAGCCGGCGCGACCAACAATGAGGCGACGCTGGCCAACAATCGACGAGTCCTCGCAGTGGATCACGGACGCGAGACCTACCGAATACTGTACGTCGCCGGCCGCCCCAACTGGGAGTTCAAATTCCTCAACCGCGCGGCCCAAGGCGACAAGCAGGTGCAACTGGTTGGCCTGATTCGCGTCGCCAAGCGCGAGCCGAAATTCGAGTTCCGGGGTCGCGCCGGAGAATCCAGCAACCCGCTGTTCCGAGGGTTCGGCGAACAATCGGCTGAAGCTGTTGAGCGCTACGATCAGCCCGTACTCGTCCGCCTCAACACTCGCGACGAATTGGAACTGCGGAGCGGTTTTCCTCGAACCCCCGAGGAATTGTACGGCTACCAAGCCGTGATCGTCGATGACCTCGAGGCCGAATTCTTCGCACCCGACCAAGCCGCGTTGCTCCAGAAGTTCGTCTCCGAACGCGGCGGTGGTTTCTTGATGTTGGGCGGCGCCGAGTCGTTTCAACAGGGCGGCTATAATCGAACGCCAATCGGAGAAATGTTGCCGGTGTATCTCGATCGTTCGCCTCAGCCTGTCGCTGGAACGGAGCGTCCCTTCGCCCTCGCGCGCGAAGGCTGGCTCCAACCTTGGGCACGTCTCCGCGAAAACGAAGACGCGGAGAAGATTCGTCTTAAGGCGATGCCCGGGTTCGCCGTGTTCAATCCCATTCGCGAACCCAAACCCGGCGCCAGCGTCATCGGCACAGTCACCAATGCATCCGGCCAAGAAGTCCCTGCCCTGGTCACTCAGCGTTTCGGTCGTGGGCGGACCGCAGCGCTGATGATCGGCGACTTCTGGCGTTGGGGGATGCAGGGACCCGAGGCTCGGGAAGATATGGACAAAGCCTGGCGTCAGTTGCTGCGGTGGTTAGTCAGCGATGTGCCGAATCGCGTCGATCTCGCCGTTGAACCGGTCGCGGGCGACCCCAACGGCGCGGTCGAACTGCAAGTGCGAGTGCGCGACGCCAAATTTCAGCCGCTCGACAACGCGGCCGTGTCAGTGCTGGTGGAACCGGTCCTGTATGAAGCGACCCCGGGTTCGGTGACCAACTCAATTCGTCTGAATGCCGAGCCGGCCCTGACCGAAGCTGGGCTCTACAAGCTCGTTTATGTTCCCCGAGTTACCGGCGGCTTCAAAGCGACCGCCGTCGCCACGAATTCGGTGGGCGCCGATGCCGGTCGAGCGGAAGCCGGCTGGAGCACCGATTTGGCGGCGGAAGAATTTCGTTCGCTGACTCCGAACGTGGCGTTGTTGGAGAAGTTAGCTCAAGGCACCGGCGGTGAAGTGGTGACGACGGGCCAGCTCGATTCGCTAGCGAACCGCCTTCCGGAAAAAGCCGCGCCCATCATGGAGGCGTGGACACGTCCGGCCTGGCACACGCCGTGGTTGTTCGGGTTTGCGCTCGCCTGCATGCTGAGCGAGTGGGGGCTGCGGCGCTGGAAAGGGATGCCGTGAACATCAGCGACCGGCCCTAAGCCATGCGTGGACGATTGGAAAGGATGATGCAGACTATTTCTTTCGATGGGGGGAGCACGCGACTCGCGTGCTGGCCGGGGCGCCTCGCCCCGGCTGAATTGCGCGTAACTGCGAATCAATCGGTGACAACCACCCACGCTCGGTACGGACCGCGAGAGCGCGTTCCGCAGCGCCCGATGGCGGGCGCGCTCCCCACGCCAAGTGTGAAGTTCCACGTTCGTGCGTCCATTACCGCTGTGCTATTGGGATGGATTCTCGGGCTGCTCGTCCTTTCCATTTCGCACGCCGGTTCGACTCCAGCCACTTCCTCACCGGCCGTGATCCTGGCCGTCGGCGCGCCCGGCGAGGCGGAGTATGCCACCAACTTCCTGCGCCAGGTTGAATTGTGGTCCGAAGCGGCCCGGCGTGGTGGTGCCAGCTTGGTCACCATTGGAACGGACTCCACCGAGACTACGAACGATCGCCCCCGGCTCCAGCAAGCTCTCGAATCGGCATCGCGCGACGGCGACGCCGCGCTGTGGTTGGTGTTGATCGGACACGGCACGTTTGATGGCAAGGAGGCGCGTTTCAATTTGCGTGGGCCCGACGTGACCGCGACCGAATTGGCCGCCTGGCTCAGTCCCTTTCATCGCCCGCTCGCCATCATCGATACGACCTCGGCCAGCGCTCCGTTTTTGCAAAAGCTTTCGGCCACGAATCGAATTGTCATCACGGCCACGCGCAGCGGCTACGAGCAGAACGCGACCCGATTCGGAAAGTATTTTGCTGAGGCATTGCTCGATCCCGTCGCGGACTTGGATGGCGACGGCCAGGTCTCACTGCTCGAAGCATTCCTGAGCGCGTCACAAGCAGTCGCCGAATCGTATCGCAACGATGGCCGACTCCTCACCGAACACGCGCTGCTCGACGACACCGGCGACGGCCTTGGGACTCCGGCAGAATGGTTCAGCGGGTTGCGAGCGACGAAACGACCGAAGGACAAGGCCGCCCTCGACAGCGTCCGCGCGCATCAGCTTCACTTGATCCCGAGCGCCGCAGAGCAACAGCTACCCGAGGAAACGCGGGCCCGGCGTGATGAATTGGAACGCCAAGTATTCACCTTGCGGGAACAGAAGGCGGCCATGCCTGCGGCTGAGTATTATTCCCAACTCGAAGCAATCCTGCTCAAACTCGCGCGCCTCTACGCGGAGAACCCGGGCGACCAACGGTAGGGCTGCGTTCCACCGCGGCCCCATTCAATTCCGCCGGGCCCGTGAACGTACCTAGCGGGGAACGAAGGGCAGCCTTTGGCGCGTGGGATCTCCCTTGCTTCCCCCCATTGGAGACGCATGCACGCATCGGATCCAGATGGGGACGAGGTGAAACTCGTCCTTACCTCGCGCGGTAGGGCTGCGTTCCACCGCGGCCCCATTCAATTCCGCCGGGCCCGTGAACGTACCTAGCGGGGAACGAAGGGAAGCATTTGGCACGTGGGATCTCCCTTGCTTCCCCGGTCGGAGACGCATTCACGCATCGGAGCTAGATAGGGACGAGGTGAAACTCGTCCTT
>DLVS01000566.1 GCA_003445095.1 Verrucomicrobiales bacterium | reverse complement strand
TCAACCCACGCGACCGCTTTGAGGAACACGTTCTTGCCAATATCCCAGCGAATTCCCCCGCCCACGTTCCAGGTGAACGCCGCCTCGGTCCGCGTCGACTCGTAGCACACGTAACCCCACCAGTAGTCGGGATAACAAACGGGTTCTTGGTACGGGTCATCAACGGTCAGTGTGACGAAGCCAATGCCAGTGCTGATCAACGGAGTGACTTTTCCCGGAAGAATGTTCCAGTCGACATTCAGTTTGCCGCTGCCGATGTAGACCGTGTCGGATGCACTCCGGCGGCCGGCGGAAGTCGTGGCCTGAAAATCGGGAGCGCCGAGCAAGAGCTCGAAGTTGACGTTCCAGAATTGATTCAGGTTGTACCCCACTCCCACGCCGCCGCGGAAATAGGTATCGATGGATACGTCCGCGCTGAGCCCCGTGGCGTCAATGTTGTGATACTCCGCACCTTGGGGGGCGGCTCCACCAAGCACCGCGTACGTATCCCAGGTTCCTGCCCGATCTCCGCCACCGGGAGCGAAATAACGCGGCATTTGCCATTGGGCATAGCCGACACTTCCAGAAATTGCCGAAAGCCCAACGAAAATGAACGGTTTGACGACTTTCGGAAGAGGAGGCGTTTTCATAGCTTAGACTGTGGGTCGTTGTTTAACCGGTTGCTGGTCGGTTACAATCCCAAACTGCCGTTGTGGGGCTTGTCATGCTTGTCATAGGGACATCGGGCGGAAACATCGATTGGCTCCGACGAACCAGATTGGAGAGAGGATTCAAGGAGGCCGCCCACCGATCCGAAAATTCGCGTCACTTCGCTTCCACCCGATAGTTCCGAATCACGGAAACGCCAGTGGGTACTGAGAAACTACTCTCGGGAGTCGCCACATCTTCGGCTACTGGTTCCCACGTGGGAAGATGCAAGCCCTCCGCCGTCTGCAGGACATACGTGCGTCCGACGATTCCGTTGAAGATAATTCTGAATCCGCTGCCCATGGGCGTGATCGCGCTAATCCGCAAAGCCGGCGCGACCGATAGTTCCGCGGGCGGACTGACTGTGGTTCCGCCCGGCCCAGTCACTGCCACGGTGTAGGTGCCGCCATCGAGTGGTCCGACTTCGGGAAACGATAGTGAGGGTTCGGTCCGATCAATGAGCGTTTGTCCGGATTTGGACCACTGGAAGCTCAACGGTCCTGGACCGGTCGCCGCTGACGTCAGTGTGACTGCCTCACCGAGGTGGGCGGCAGTCGTCTTGGGAACGGTGGTGAAGGTAGGAGGCTCGGTCGGTGCGGTGACGCTCAGCACTGCGGGCGAACTCAATACTCCTCCTCCTGAATTGCGGACAAAGACCTGATACGTACCCGCGTCATCGACACGCACTGGATCGAACATGAGCGTCGGTCCCGTCGCCCCGGTAACCTGGAGGTCGTCCTTCCGCCATTGGTAGGTAAGATTGCCGCCGATCGCAGCTACTGAGAAGCTTGCGGAACCTCCTGCCTCCGCGGTCATATCGTGTGGTTGAGTTGTAATCACGGGCGAGCCGTCCACTACTGTGATCGTAATGACGATGGTTGTGCTTTCTTGGTCCGAAGCATCAATGGGGGTCTTTTTGTAGGCGGTGACCTTGAGATTTTTGAAAACGCCTGACTGAGTAGGAGTTCCGGAAATGCGCCAAATGGACCCACTTTTGGCAGGCGGGTTAAACCCGGGAGGGAGGTTCTCCGCGACGTAGAGAGAAGGTGTCAGCGTTGTTTCTCCGTCCGAGTACTCCACATCGAGCCGGAAAGCCGACAGAATCCCATTCGTCGCGCGGACGGCGCTATTCGGGGGTTGGCGGACCGTGATTGAAGCGCCCGAGACGGCGTGAAGCGAGCCTGCCACTGCCGCAGCCCCGAGCAAAACACGCAGTATCGCCACGATCGGTGCCGTCGCGAGCGTCGCCTCGGAAGATGCGATCCGAACGAGCGGAAGGAGTTGCAGGAGGGCGGACAGCACCAACTGAGGTAGAGGTAAGCGAGACATGCAAACGGGATTGGCTCGATTTAAGTCAGTTCTGCTAACATCAAAGTAACGCGATAGATTGTAATCAGCAGGAGGCACGCCATTTATTGTGGTCATTGTCGCTCCGTGGGGCCGGTTGCCTAATTTCTCGAAAAATCGCGGTCTACAGTCGCTTGGCCTTGGTCAGCATGTGGTGATGGAATCTCTTGGTCCGTTTTTGGATCGAGAAGCGTCCAAGCCCGTGCATACCTATGTATGCGCCGTACGATTGTGTGCTTTTTGTCAATTCGACTTTCGGATTCTATGGCGACAACAATGTCGCCGGCGCTCTCGAGGATTTCGATCACCACCCCGCCCGAAGCCGAGGAGGCAGTAGCCTCTTGGTTGGAAGGCGAGTTCGGTCAGAGCTCGGCGATTTATCGCGACGCATCAAGCGGCCTGGCCACCGTTAGCGTCTACGTGTCATCGTCGGCGGTCGACGCGCACGTCACCCGAGCTCGGTTGAGGCAGAGGCTTGCAATGTTGGAGAACGGGGGATTGAAGGTCGCGCCGGCGCAAATCTCGATCCGGCGGGTGCCGCCTCGCGACTGGAGTGAATCGTGGCGACGGCACTTCAAGATCATTGACATAGCTGGACGTTTGTTAGTGAAGCCCACCTGGAGCCGCCGACGCCCCAAGGCTGGCCAGGCGGTTGTCTTACTGGACCCCGGTTTGAGTTTCGGCACCGGGCAACATGCAACGACCAAGTTTTGCTTGGAGCAGTTGGTGATGTTGCGCCGTTCGGACTCCGTGCAATCGCTGTTGGATGCGGGCACCGGTAGCGGGATCCTCGCGATCAGTGCGGCCAAGCCCGGTTACACTCTAGTCGAGGCTTTTGACTTCGATGCCGCCGCGGTTCGGACCGCCACAGAAAATTGCGCGCTAAACGGCCTTAATTCCGTGAACCTAAAGCGGCTGGATCTCACCCGGCTCCCTCGCCGCAGCCGCGTCAAATTCGACGTCGTCTGCGCCAATCTCTTGGCGGATTTGCTCGTCGCTGAGCGACGACGGTTGCGGGCTCGGATTAAACCTGGAGGCGCGATTATCTTGGCGGGAATTCTCGCGACTCAATTCCAAGACGTTGAACGGGCGTTTGCGGAAATTGGATTCCGCCGGTTGCAGGCACGAACGGAAAAAGAGTGGCGATCGGGTCTGTTTCGGGCGCCGGAGGCCGGGTAAAGGACAGGATCTACTCGGGCCTTCCACCGGTCAGTGGTACTCAATCCCACCAAAGAATCATTCACTGAACTCTTCACCTTCAGCCCGCAATCGCTAAAGACTTCACACACGATGCCGAAGGAATCGTTTCCTTGGGAAGCTCCGACGAGCGCGGACGCTGAATTTCAGCCAACCGCTTGGACCGATCTCCGCGCCATCGCCGCGGGCTCTGACCCAATCCGCCAACGCGACGCCCTCGAACGACTGTGTCGCACCTATTGGAAACCGGTGTACGCATTTATTCGTCGACGTGGCCATCCGGCCGAGCCGGCGCGCGATTTGACTCAGGATTTCTTTTACCACCTGCTCCGTAAGGAACGCCTCAAGCTCGCGGATCAACGGAAGGGGCGTTTCCGCTCGTTTATCTTAAAGGCGGTTCAGAACTTCCTTGCCTCCGATTGGGATCGGCAGTCCGCTCAAAAACGTGACGTCCGTCGGGTGGTATCTTTGGATGAAGCGATGGGAGATGGGGATTGGATCCAGGAGCCGGCGGGCCACGACGCCACCCCCGATCAAGTGTTTGACCGCCTTTGGGCGTTGGATTTGCTGGCGAACGTGCGCCAGCGCCTCGACTCGGAATTAGCGTTGGCCGAACACGATTTTCTGCGTCGCCTTGTGCCGGCCGCGATTCTCGGCGACCACGACATGTCTTACGCAACGATGGCGGTTGAGCTGGGTAAAACTGAGGCGGCGATCAAGAAATCGGTCGAACGCTTGCGCGCGCGCTGGGAGCAGTTGCTGCGCGAGGAAGTGGCAGCCACGGTGCAAACCGCTGACGAAGTGGAAGACGAATTACGTGAAATTCTGGTGCTGTTGCAGCGATGAATAGGAAGC
>DLVS01000102.1 GCA_003445095.1 Verrucomicrobiales bacterium | reverse complement strand
CCAGAGCTTCGGTTCTACGAGGCTGAGATTGTTGCCGCGAAAGCCGACCGGCACTCTGCCGGATTGCTCTCCAATCCGGTCCTTTCCAGCGATGTCGGACCGATGCGCACTCGGGATCGCGACGGTAATCTCGCTGGCGAGGGCGTAGCGTGGTCGGTTTCGGTCATGCAGGCTTTCGACTGGCCTGGTCGGATCGGTCTGCGAAAGGCCATCGCCAATCGAGACATCGAGCTGGCCGAGCTTGGACTCGCCCGATTTCGGGCTTCGCTCGCCGCACGCGTCCGCACACTTGCCTACGGACTTTTCGCATCGCAAGAAAAGGCGATTGCCGCTGATGAGGTTGCAGGTCGTCTGCGTGAGCTGAAGGAAGTCTTGGTGCAGCGGGACCCCGCTGGAGTTACTCCCTTGTTGGAAGCTCGCGTTATTGAGGCGACCGAACTGTCCGCGCAGCGGCAAGCCTCCGAATTCGCGCTCGCACTGGAATCGGGCGTGCTGGAACTCAATGCCATCCGGGGCCTGACCAATACCGCATCGATTGCCGTCCAACCGGTTCAGTTGGACTTTCGACCGGTGAGTGATCGTGCCCAATTGATCGCGCTCGCGCGAACGAACAACTTTGAACTGCGCCTGCGCGCAGTCGAATTGGAGCAGCAAGGATTCCGTGTGGACCTCGCGAAGAACGAACGATGGCCAAGTATCAGCCTTGGACCTCAGATTTGGCAGCAGAACGCGGCCGACAATCAACGGTCGATTGGAGTTGGGGTCTCGTTCCCTCTTCCACTTTGGGATCGGAATTCGTCAAGAATTCAATCGGCCAAAGCGCGTCAGATTCAGGCAGAGACCCTTTTGGCGGTCGCCCAGCGGGATACAGAGCGCCAGGTGGCTCAGGCCCTTGCCACGTACGCAACCAAGCTTCGGGAAATGAGTCGGTGGCGACCGGAAGCGGTAGCGCATTTTCGCGAGGCTGCCGACCTAGCTGACCGCCACTATCGGCTGGGGGCTGTTCCGGCGGTCACTTATGTCGAGTTGCAGCGGCAATATCTGGAGGCGGTGAATGGCCTCCTCGACACGAAGCGCGAGGCGTTGGAATCCGCCCAGCAGTTGGAACTACTAACCGGACTGACCGAACCGCTCGTTACTACCAAACCCGCGACCGCACAGCCATGAGTCGACTACTGCTGACGGGGCTGGTGCTATTCGCAGTGGCGGGCTGCAAACGCGCGCCGGAATCGGGCCGCATCGAGGAAGCCAGCCACGACCATGCGGAAGCTGCCCCCGGCGAACCTGACGCCCACGGGCATAGCCACGGACATGAGGAAGAGGCCGAAACGCCGACTGGAGCCTCCTATAAGAAGGGCCAGGGCGTATTGGTCAAGGAAGAGACCAAGAAGCTGTTGGGGTTAGAAACGGTCGAAGTATCCGCGACACCATTTGCTAGGAAAGTCGAGTTCGTCACGCAGGCGTTTCCATTGGGCCGGGCTGAGGAGCCAACGCATTGGCGGGCGAGCGGGATGGTTCCAACGGCGCTTCTCACAGGAGTGAAGGCGGGACAGGAGGCGGCTCTGCGCTCTGAGAACGGTCAAACCTTCAGCGCACGGGTGAAATCCCTCGACACCACACTGGGGCGGATCAATGGCGAAACAGAAGTAGTTCTGGAATTTTCCGGCCCACTCGCTCCGCCGACCTCGGTCAGCTTCCTCCGCGCCACCCTGACACTCCCCGCCACCACTGGGGTCGCGGTAGTGCCCCGGAGCGCGTTGCTGCGCACGGCGGAGGGCGCGTTCGTTTATGCCGTCAACGGCGAGGCGTATCAGCGCACCGCCGTGAAGACCGGGGCCGAAAGCGATGCGCTCGTTGAAATCACCGACGGCCTGCTGGAAGGCGACGCCGTGGTCACCCGGCCGGTGGAGGCCCTCTACCTCGTCGAACTCCGCGCCGTGAAGGGCGGCGGCCACAGTCATTGAACTGACATTCTCCACCGTGAAGGCCCTTACCTCAATCATCCTGCCGTACGCGACACTCAGCCTGCTAGCTGGCTGCCAAAGTCTGCCCGACTCTTGCGACTTCAGGGTCGAGGCGCGGTCAGGCGTGGGTTTGCTGGTTGCATCGCCACACGTGACCTGCGTCCCGGACGGGCTGCAGGTGTCCGGCTACGCAGCGCGCGGGGCTTACTACTCGGCCTCAGCAGACCTGCATCTTGATGTTGAAGTCATTTCGCCGACGGGTGGGTTGTTGGCCTTGGTTCCGACACCGTTTTCGCCGAATCCAATTCCGCACCGCAATCGCAGGCCGTCCAATGCCACCTATGCGGCGCAAATTCCTGGCGGCTTTCCCGCGGGCAGCCGGGTGCGCGTCACGGTTCATCCGGCCAGCTTGGAGAAATGTTTGGCCACAGCCTCGCCCGCGTCATGAGTCACGAGCACGAGCATCCGCAGGCTGGCGCTGACCCATGCGGCACCGGCGTGGAGCCGGTTCCGCCGGCACTGCCTGGAGCGACGGTCTTCCGTGTCGCCGGAATGGACTGCGCTGATGAGGTGGAGGCGGTGAACCGTTCTCTGAAGCCGTTGGCAGGGGTGCGCGAGGTCCAGGTCAACCTGATGGCCGGCACCGTGGCGGTTTCACATTCGGCCGAACTCAAGGCCGACAAGGTGATTGCCGCATTGGGGGAGGCCGGTTTGCGCGCCACGTTGGCAACTCCTGAGAATCGACCTCCCTCGCCTGCTGGCGGGCAACGCGCACGGGCCATTTCTGTAGGAGCTGCCGGCCTGCTGACCGGCATTGGTCTCGCGCTGCAATGGTCGAAAGCTGAGCCGGACTTCCTCCGATTGGGTGCGTTCAGTCTCGCCATCGTTGCTGGCGGATGGTTCATCGCACCCAAGGCTTTTGGGGCACTGCGGCGGCGTTCGCTCGACATGAACGTGCTAATGACCGTCGCGGTCGGCGGGGCAATGGCCATCGGCCAGTGGAGCGAGGGCGCAGCAGTGGTATTCCTGTTCGCCCTTTCCGAACTGCTGGAGGCGTTGAGCATTGCGCGCGCCCGGCGGGCGATTCAGTCCCTGATGGAGCTCTCGCCCGAAACAGCTTTGCTGAAGGAGGGTGATGCGTTCCGCGAGGTCCCGGTGGCTCAGGTAAAGGTCGGTGATGTGGTTACGGTGAAATCGGGCGCGCGCGTGCCCCTTGATGGCGAAGTCATCGCCGGCCAGTCCGCGGTGAACCAAGCGCCCATAACCGGGGAGTCCATGCCGGTGGAGAAGCAGCCGGGTGACGGCGTGTTTGCGGGCACCATCAATGGCGAGGGTTCCCTAGACGTACGTGTGGCCAAGCCCGCGAGCGGCTCGACGCTCGCCCGCATCATCCACCTGGTCAGCGAGGCGCAGTCGCAGAAGGCACCATCACAGCGCTTCGTGGACACCTTTGCCCGCTATTACACGCCGGTCGTGTTCGGAGTTGCGCTGCTGGTCTGGCTCGGGCCGCCGCTGCTGGCAGGGGCCGCGTGGTCCGTGTGGACCTATCGTGCGCTGGTCCTGCTCGTCATCGCCTGTCCGTGTGCCCTCGTCATTGCGACGCCGGTTTCCATTGTTTCCGGCCTCACCGCCATGGCCCGGCGCGGCGTGCTGATCAAAGGAGGGGCCTACCTCGAAGCGCTCGGCAAGCTTCGTGCCCTCGCCGTGGACAAAACCGGCACCATCACCGAAGGGCGTCCTGGTGTCGCGCAGGTCGTGCTGGTCAAGGCGAAGTCCGAGGAAGAGGTGCTCCGCATTGCGGCGGGGATTGATGCACATTCTGAGCACCCACTGGCCAGAGCCGTCGTGGAAGCCGCGCAACAGCGGAACATCTCGATTACACGGGCTACCGAGTATCAGGCCCGCACCGGCAAAGGGGCGGAGGGCGAAGTGGACGGCCACAGCTATTTCGTGGGCAACCACCGGTTCGCCCACGAACTCGGTGTCTGTTCCGAAGCCGTCGAACGCATATTGGCCGAAATCGAGGCTCGCGCCCAATCCGTCGTCGTGGTGGGACACCGTCCGCATGGCGGCTGCGCGGGCGAAGTGCTCGGCGTCCTCGCCGTGGGGGACACGGTTCGGCCCGCGGCCGCCGCGGCCATCCGTTCGCTCCATGAAGCGGGCATCCGCCAAGTGGTGATGCTGAGCGGCGACAATCAGCGCACCGCGGATGCCATCGCGAAACAGGTCGGCATTGACGAGGCGCACGGCGACCTGCTGCCCGAACAGAAGATTGAGCGCGTCCGCGAGCTGCTCCGCCAACATGGCCAGGTCGGAATGATTGGCGACGGAGTGAACGACGCGCCAGCGATGGCCGCGGCCACCGTCGGCATTGCGATGGGCGCGGCCGGCACCGACACCGCCATTGAAACGGCCGACGTGGCGCTGATGCAGGATGACCTGGGCAAATTGGCCGAAGCCATCCACCTAGGCCGCCGGGCGATGCGGATCATTCAGGCCAACATCATTTTCGCGCTCGCCGTCAAAGCCGTATTCCTCGTCCTCGCACTATCCGGTCACACGAGCCTTTGGCTGGCCATTCTGGCCGACACTGGGGCGACGCTGGTTGTCATTGCCAACGCGCTGCGGCTTCTCCGTGCACCTTCCGCCTGATTTCCCATGCTTGACCGTCTTCTCGAATTCTCCGTCCGCCAGCGTTTGTTCGTGCTACTCGCCACCCTGGTGCTCGTCGTTGTGGGCGTCTGGTCGGCGTTGCGCCTGCCGATTGATGCCGTGCCGGATATCACGAACGTGCAAGTGCAGGTGAACACCGCCGTGCCGGCGCTTTCCCCCGAAGAGGTCGAGAAACTGGTCACGTTTCCCATCGAGATGGAAATGTCCGGCATCCCGGGCATGACCGAACTGCGCTCGCTCTCCAAGTTCGGCCTGTCCCAGGTGACGCTCATTTTCGAGGACGGCACCGACATCTACCGCGCCCGCCAACTGGTGAGCGAGCGGATGCAAAACGCGGTGGAGAACCTTCCGCCCGGCCTCGCGCCCAAGCTGGCGCCCATCTCGACAGGGCTCGGTGAGATTTACTATTACGTGGTGGATTATGCTCCGGACGCAACCAACCGTCCGGCGAAGCGCGCCGATCAGCTCATGGAGCTGAAACAGATTCACGATTACCTCGTGAAACCGCGCTTGCGCACGACGTCTGGCGTGGCCGAGGTCAACGCCAGCGGCGGCTATGAGAAGCAGATCGTCATCAGTCCCGACCCCCGCAAGCTCACTAGCGTTGGACTGAGTTTCAGCGAGGTGGCCGACGCCATCGGTGAGAACGTCGAGAATGCGGGCGGTGGAATTATTCAGATCGGCGGCGAGCAGATCAATCTGCGCGCGACCGGGCGCGTTCAGACGACGGCGGAGATCGCGGACCTGCCGCTCAAGTTCGCCGCAGGTGCCACGCCCATTCGCGTCAAGGACGTGGCCGAGGTGGACATCGGCTCGGCCATGCGCACGGGTGCGTCCACCTACAACGGCGACGAGGCGGTGCTCGGTGCCGCGCTCATGCTGGCCGGCGAAAACAGCCGCCTTGTTGCGTTGCGTGTGGCTGAGAAGCTGGCGGAGATTCAGGAGAAGCTGCCGCCCGGCATCAAGATCACCACTGTCTATGATCGCACCGTGCTGGTGGACCGGACTATCGGTACAGTTGAGAAAAGCCTGTTTGAGGGCGCGATTCTGGTCGTTGTAGTGCTGCTCCTCCTGCTCGGAAACTGGCGCGCAGCCCTCATCGTCTCGCTTGCGATCCCGCTGTCCCTCCTTTTTGCCATAACCGGAATGGTGCAGGGTCACGTCTCCGGCAACCTGATGAGCCTGGGTGCGATTGATTTCGGCCTCATCGTGGATGGTGCGGTCGTGATGGTGGAGAACATCGTTCGCCATCTTGGGGAAAAGCAGCATAAACAGGGGCGACGGCTTACCGCCGAGGAACGTGCCCGGGAAGTCCTGTTCGCCGCCAAGGAAGTCGCCAGCCCGATGTTCTTCGGCGTCGTGATCATCACCGTGGTCTATGTCCCCATCCTCGCGCTCACCGGCATCGAGGGGAAGATGTTCCGCCCCATGGCGATCACC
>DLVS01000100.1 GCA_003445095.1 Verrucomicrobiales bacterium | reverse complement strand
CATCAGATGGCCGCGGAGCGAGTGCTGGGCTTTTGGAAGAAGGCGCGAATCTTCCGGGGGAGTCTTTTGGCCTTAGGCATCGTATGTCCGTCCAAGATCAGAAAGATCGTTCGCCGGGCCCCATGCATCAGACGACACAAGAATTGGCAGACTTGGTCTGCCGCAACGCGTCCCTCGACCACCATGAAGCGAAGCTCGCCTCGGGCACTGATTGCCGAGAGGACGTTCAAACGGAACTGGGCTCCCGTAACGCGGACTTCCCGAGTTTCCCCGGCGATGCCCCAGGTCGTTTCTGAATGATGATCGGAGCGAACTACGGACTCATCGCCGAAGTAGATCTCCACCCCTTCGGCCAGGGCATTCTGGCGAATCGCCGGATACTCTTGCAGGAGCCACTGGGTGACCAACGACGGGTTCTGTTCGTAGCCGCTAAAGATCGGCCGCTGACACGTCAACCCAATCTGGGCCAGCAGCCGTCCCACCGACGCCACACTCAAGCGGAGGGCATACTTATCCTCAATGAGTTGGGCGATCATGGGGCGGGTCCACAACGCAAAGGCAAACTTGAGCTGCAACGGATTCTTCAGCGTCACGTTCGGAAGACCCACCGGATCATTGGTCCGGTCAGTCGGGGGGGCCGGCCCGCAATCGGCTTGGCGTTGAGTGCCTCCCATCCCCCAGCCCGATAACGAGCGAGCCACTGATAAATGACTCCACGGGAGATCCCGATCATCCTCGCCACCACCTCCGGACTCTCGCCGGCCTGCACTTGCTGCACCGCCCGCTTGCGCAGCGGCTCCAAGGCCTGGTGGTCCAGTTTCCGTCCATCCATCTCCGGGGCATTCATCCACTCCCAACACCGCAGGTCCAGTGCCGAATGTACCCTTACTTATGAACTCCTCAATATCTGCGATGAGCACGTGGTTATGAACGCGTGCCAAGAGGTTCAGCCCGCCATCGTCATTCACCTTGCGAGCATCCCCATCGCCAAGCTTGCGCGGGATCGGCCAATATTCGCCGCCACTCAGATCGTGCAGGGAACACTTTCGCTTCTGGAGGCCGCGCGTTCGACTGGGGTGCATCGATTCGTCTATGTGTCTTCCAGTATGGTCTACGGCGACTTTGACTCCGCGGTAATTGACGAAACACATCCTCAACGCCCCGCGGAACCCTATCGCTTGCTCTCATACCAGGCCCATCGCCCCAGAAGATTGCGCAAGGATTGGGCAGCGGGTCAAATCGTGGGTGCCTTAGAGATTAGGTAGATAGCCGAACTCCCAGCGTCAAACGCGGCGAATGTAGTCGCTGATCGACCGACGGCTCTTCGCTCGTCGCACCAGGTGCTTGGCCTCGCCGTGGTCATTAAGCCAATTGAGGAAGGCTTGAGCATTCCCTCGCGTGGTCGTTTCGTCGCGGCAGTTAGCGATGAAGGCCATCTGGATTTTCTGCACTTCGTCCGCCACATAAACCCCGAAGGGACCGGAGACCACTACCGCATCCGGGAATCCGAGCTGACGAATGGCTTGGTTTTCCGAAACGCTTTTCTGACAGGCAATCAAATGAACCGGCCCCTGAATGGCCGCATCCCACTTCTCAGTATGCTGGTAGTCATTCAAAAACGGCTGGCCCACCAGCTCGCGAGCCGCCGCCGTACTCATCGAGGCGGGAATGCTGTCGCAGACGAAGCCGATGTTCGCCCCTCGGATTTCAATCGCGGCGACATTGCCCGACGGTTGTTTGAACGCTCCACCCGCGCGCTTTCGCAGCAGCTTCACGATGACTTTTGTCATCTCGTCGCGTCGTTTATGAAAATTCATTCGGCTCCATTCCAACGCTTCGCCGGCATAAAAGCTCCCACTGGAGTTAACCCCGACACCTTCGCGCGCCAAGCTGAGTACTGTCGCGGCGGCCAATTCCTCGGCGCGCTGCAACGCTTCCTCGCCGGTTGCCACCTGTGCCCCGGGAAACTTCTGTCGGCTGACGAATTGTTGAAATGACTCATCCGGCGAGTCAGGCGCTGCGGGAATGAGCGCCCTAAACTGAATGCTCCGCACTTTTCCCGGAGCCTTATCAAAGGCGGCTGCCACCTCGGCATGGCATATCCCCAGACCGTCTCGAACGGGGCTATCGGTTCCGAGCCAGCCGGCGCGACCATTGTAGAGCATAATGAAGACGTCCGCATTCCGAGCCTTTTCGAGGCACGACTCCCAGTTGTTCAGTAAGGCGCTCGTGTTCGATTCGTCTTCGTGAATCCAGACTCGAAACACCTGGATGCCACCGATCTTGATTCCTTCGAGCCTGGACTTCAGTTCTCGACGAAGGACCGCCAGCGACTGACTTTTGTTTTGGTACTCGATCGCGTCATTACATCGACTAGAAATCATCAATGACAACGGTTCCGTATCCGAGAGGGGCTTCTTCATGGGAAAGGCAATGGAGCGACTCGCGAGTAATCCTGCGTGTTTCTCTGGCGCGATTGGCCGATCGTCAATCGGCAAATTGCGCCTGGCCGCAGACGTCAACCAACCCGGATCGGACTCCAACAACTATTCTATAAGTCGATAGTAAATGGATAGCTCATCTCCGATTGGACGATCGATCGTTACGGTCCGCCGACTTGGACCCATTGGCTCCAGGTGAACGCGCTGCCAGGTGGAATTCGTGACGGAAGTCGCCTGCTCGACTCCAAGGAGTTGGCCTGCTTCGACGGTAAACTCGAGTCGGACTCCGTCAGGCCGGCGCGCTGCGGATAGCGCGACCGGACGCCCCAAGGAACCGCGTCCGGGAGTTCCGCCCCAACGATCACCCGCCCGCCACGCCGGTGGCGTATTGAGATCGCCCGCGGGATCTAAGAGCTCCAAGGCGTTTCCGATCCCGTCGGTGTTCGGAAACCAAGCGTCATTGTACGTGAAACTCGCGAGTGGGATTCCTAAAGCGTCCGTGAGTTCCAGTCGTTCACCACCGTTGGCCAACTGAGAATCACGGAGTGGATCGATAGCGTCTCCATATTCTCCGACCACCGGTAGGCCTGCTCCGTACCGGTTCTCAAACGCAGCACGATTGCGAACTACCACGACTCTCTCCAGCGGACCCAAGGCAACGTCCCCGAACCCGAATGCAATCCCGGCCGCGAACTTGATCCCCGCTAGATTCAGCGTTCGGTCGGCGCTGAGATTGCGCAGTTCTATGAATTCAAAATCATCCGGCTCGTAGGTCACGCCGCCCGAGCGCGCAAATTCGGCGGCCGTTTGCGGAGGCGGATGATACATGAGTTCCGTGATGGCCAACGGAAGAGGAACGACGAACAACGCTTCATTTAACGCGCTCCAGATCGTGCCCGACAGCACTCGAGCCCTTAGGTGTCGGGTTTCGCCAACTTCCTGGACGATGTCGGTTGGCGACGACGCGTCGGACAGAGCCGAAGGAGACACCGTGCCATTGGATCGTCGAGGATCCGTGCCATCGATGGTGTAGTAAATTCGTCCAGTCGGCGCGGTGATTCTTACCGGGCTGCCGGCGGCAATGACCCCTCCGTGTTGACTGAACGCGGGCGCGACCACATTGGGGTACAAGCCAACGCGACGGAAGCGATTGAGAGCCAGCGTTTGATTGGCCGGCCAAAACTGGTCGTGCATCCACCGATTGTGAGCCAGCCATTCGATCTCGCGTCGGTAGGGCTGACTTCGCTGGGCGTCGCCCCAGCGCGCAGACTCGGCAACGATCGCTTGATCCAGCTCCGCAACGCGGACCTGCCATCGAGCATCGTTCGCGGTCGGAGTGAGCGCTCCACCGTTGAAGAAATGCCGATGCACATGATCGGCGAAGCGCAGCCGGAAATTCGCGTTAGCGCGAAGCCGGGCGTAAAGGAACGTGGGTGTGCCCGGCACATCGACTTCTTCGTATCGACCGCCCCACGACGTTTGAGTGCGCTGGAGAGAATTGACGCTAATCTCTTGGTCCCACGGAAAAAAACGGAAGCCTTCGCTTTCAGGTCCGCGGCGACGCGCCCCCCACCAGTTATGATTGGGCCAATCATCCGCACCGATGGCGATGTGGAGCACCATATAGTCGATTAGGTTGTCCACATTCAGTAATTTGGCGTATGCGGGGTTGCGCGTGCCATCTGGGTTATTGCCTTCGAGCCGTTGATAGGCGCTCTCACTGGAAGCACCATTCCCCGCCAGCGTCATCATCTGGTTCCACGCTTCGGAATTGCCACTGTCAAGTTCGGTGAAATCTTTAAAGGCGTCATACTCATCTCGTGACCCGCCATAATGGGCCGCCTGAAACGAGGAGCTCGGGTGTTCGGTGAGGTTATAGATACCCCAGTAAAGGCCATTCAGGAAGAGATGTACAAAACGTCCTCGGCAACCGATCTGGCCCATGTCGTGATACGAATCCCGCACCCATTGATCACGAATGTAGCTCGCGTCGCGGCGAAACCAGCGAACAAAACCTTCTCCGTTCGCTCCCCATTCGACGCAAGGCCAGGAATCAGTGGAGAGACCTTTGAGGACGAGCTCATCAAACCGTTGCACACCGGTTTCCCCGAACAGAGGAAACTCCAAATCACCGGGGCCGTACGCCTGCTTGAAGACCAAGCGGAACGAATGTTTGGGCGTGAAGTCATTCTGCCGGCTGATGTTCCCATGAATATGAAAGCCGCAATTGACCTGAAATCCCACCCGGCCGTCCGGGAAGATTAGCTCTGCCGAAGCGGGTCGTTCCCAAGCATCACCTCGCGGGACTGGATTCGCGTAGAGGCCCGTCGCCGAGTTCCAGAGGTCGGCCGGTTGTGCCACCAGGCTCAGCGTGGGGATGGTGTTCGTCGCGGTAAGCGCCTCCTGAAAGCTGAACCCCGGTAACGTCGAATTCACGACCTTCGGATCCACTTGAAAGTCCGCTCGATATCCGTCGGGCCAACTTGTGGGCATTCCGACCGGTCGTGCGGGCTGTCGGGCCACGGAGCCGGGGAAGAGGTACGAGCGTGTAACGATGGGCGAAGGCTCGAATCCCGCTTGAAACGCCGCTGCGCGGATGATGGTGGTGCTGGAAATGGTCAGCCGGGCGGTCGCTACCGAATCTGAGGTCGGAGGAGCGATGACCATCCCTTGGTTGGGTCCCGGTGCCGAACCGTTGGTGGTGTAGGCCAGCGATGCACCCGGTGTGGCTCCCCGGATCCCGATCTCAAAGGGTTGGTCAAAGAAGCCGCGGTTCGCATTAAGCTCCGGGGCCGCTACGAAACCCATCACACCTTCGGAGTTGGCAGAGCCGGGAGTCGCTCGAGGCAGGAACCGACCCGCCTGCAGATTCAGTCCGATCAATTCCGGACGAATCAAGAATCGGGGATCGTTTACGGCGTCATTCAATCCGTGAATCGCCAGGACGTTACTACCCAGTCGCAAATGGCGGACCGAATCCGGCAGATCAATTTCCTCGACGGTCAACAAATCATCGAACGAACGGGCGGTCGTTGCCGTCGCGTTCCATTCGGAGCTTCCGGCGTTTCTCCGCGCGACTTCGATTCCATTGAGATACGCGATGAACCCAGCGTCGCATTGGATGCGTAGGGCTAGAGAATTAAAGTGCGGGAGCGTCGTTAAGTTGAATGGAATTCGGACAAACGCAGTGGCGTTAATTCCAAGCATGGACTCACCGAGATCGGTCCCGATGAAGGATGACAAGCTTCTCAACGCCAGCGGGGATCCGCCGGCCGCTAGCGCTTGAACCTCGTCCCCGGTCAGCGCTCGGTCCCATACGGCAAAATCATCAAGTAAGCCGATATAACCAAAGTTTCCGTCGACCGCGGCTCCAATAGTAAGACTGCGAAGATTGGCCAACGGATAACTTCCTTCACCCCGAAGAAATAACGCGCCGTTCTGCCAAATCTCCTTCTCGGGCCCGCGTTTCAGAAACACGTAATGATTCCAGCGCCCCTTCCACAAGCTCGAGTCCGGCTCCGCTTTGGAAATCCGCCCTGCTGGACTACAGCAATCGCCGCCGTTGCCAGTGTCCCAGTAGATCACACTGTCGCTCCACGGAAGGTGTGCTTGCGCTGAACGCGCGCCCGAGCCATCGGAGTTTTCACTGAACCAAAATACGGAGGTCGGCGCCGGCTGTGCTTCGCCACCCAAGATCCATAGGCTTACGCTGAGGGCGTTGCTGCGAGATGCTGAATCGAACGCTCCCGTAGCAGCGGCGGGTACCTGAACGCGACCGTTCCCTCCGAAGCTCAGCGCACGATCGCCGGTCTGACCGGAAAATCCGCCCCGATCGGCCGTAAACGTTGCGCCAGAAACTGTGCCGGGATGATTTCGCCCACTGACGTCCTCGACGCGGTCTGCATCCGCCACGGTGTTGAAATCCCAGTAACCGATCGGCCCGAGTGGATCGGGCCCCGAGCCGAAATCAAAGCCAACCCCCGTCGTTCCGGCGCGCCATCCTGCGCTCACGGAATCGTCGAACGGTTCCTCAGTCACCAGCCCAGTCCACCGATTCCCCAGGCCAGCGCTGTCCGGCACGAGTACGCGAACCGGGGTGTTCAGGGGAACGAGACGCTCGACCGTGACGGATCGACCCGTTCCGAAGGCGATGTCGGGCAATTGTGCCGGAAATTCCACCGGAGAACCCGGCGCGAATTCGCCATTGGGTCTCAGTAACGCCAAATACTCCCCAGACGCAGAGAGCCGGAAAGAGGTGTGTAGTTCCAGGCCCGCGACTGCGCGATCCTTGCCGGAAGCAAACACGACAAGAAAACCGCCAGGCGGTAGGTTCGTGGTCGGAAAGCTCCAGGTCGATCGATGTCGAGAATCGTCAGTGAGCTGCCAGCCGGCAAGGTTGACGGCTTCGGGCGACTGGTTCTCCAGCTCGATCCAATCGGAATAGTCACCATCAGCGTCCGCCAACGTGTGAGCATTGTCCGCCATGAACTCCGAAATCACCACAGAGGGTTCGGCGGTAGCG
>DLVS01000334.1 GCA_003445095.1 Verrucomicrobiales bacterium | reverse complement strand
TTCAAGCTTTGGACCGATCCCTACGCGGGTAAATTGGTGTTCTTCCGCGTGTATTCGGGCTGCCTGCGCAAAGGCGACACGATCTACAATCCGCGAACTCGCCGACGTGAGCGGGTGAGCCGCCTCATGGTCATCCAAGGCAGCGAACGCAAAGACATCGATGCCGTTTATTCCGGCGACATCGCGGCGCTGGTTGGTCTTCGTAACATTACCACCGGCGACACACTCTGCGACGAGGAGTACGACGTGTGGCTCGAACCACCCACGTTCCCCGAGCCGGTGATCAGCATGGCCATCGAGCCCAAAACGAAGGCTGATCGCGACAAGATGTCCGATGGATTGCAGCGGCTCGCCGAAGAGGATCCGACGTTCCGCGTGTTCACCAACGAGGAAACGGGCCAACTCATCATTGCGGGCATGGGCGAGCTCCACCTTGAGATCATTCGCGACCGTTTGAAGCGTGAGTTCAAGGTCGAAGCTGATGCCGGCGCCCCTCAAATCGCGTTCCGCGAAACCATCACCAAAGCGGCTGATGGCGAAGGGAAGTTCATCCGCCAGTCCGGCGGACGCGGCCAATACGGTCATGCCTGCGTGAAGGTCGAGCCCAATGAAAAGGGCAAAGGTGTCGAAGTCCTTGATGAGATTGTCGGCGGTGCCATTCCCCGGGAATACATCCCGGCGGTCGAAGACGGCATCCGTGAAGCAATCAAGGGAGGCGTTTACGCCGGGTATCAGGTCATCGATATCAAGGTCAGCATCGTGGACGGCTCGTTCCATGAAGTGGACTCGAATGAACTCGCGTTCAAGATGGCCGGGATCTTTGCGCTTAAGGACGCCTTCCTAAAGGCTGGTCCGAAGCTGCTCGAGCCGATTATGAAGGTCGAAGTCGCCACTCCGGACGAATACCAGGGCGACCTCCTCGGCGATATCAACCGCCGCCGCGGTGTGATCCACGGCGTGGATGCCAAAGCTGGGCAAACCGTGGTCACGGCCAATGTGCCGCTGAAGGAAATGTTCGGCTACGCCACGGCGATTCGTTCGCTGTCCAAAGGCCGGGCGTCGTATTCTATGGAGCCGTCGGCCTTCGAAGAGGTACCGTCGAGCGTTCTCAGCGAAGTCTTGGACGCGGCCAAGAAGCGTCCGGCCGCGCGCACCTGAAGTATTTTGCCGGTAAACATTCTAACCTGTTCTTTGTATGGCTGGACAACGCATTCGCATTCGCCTCAAGGCCTATGACCATCGAGTGATTGACGCTTCGGCGAGTGATATCGTCGAAACGGTCAAACGCTCCGGAGCCCGGGTCGCTGGGCCCATTCCTCTCCCCACCAATATCGAGCGCGTCACCGTCAATCGGTCGCCGCACGCGGACAAGAAGTCCATGGAGAGCTTCGAGCAGCGCACCCACAAGCGCCTGATCGACATTCTCGACCCCACCGCCAAGACCGTGGACGAGCTGAAGAAGCTCAATCTCCCGGCAGGTGTGGACATCACCATTAAAATCTGACCTCCCACGATCATGCCTCTCGGACTTATAGGAAAAAAGATCGGGCACACCCGTGTTTATAATGCGGATGGCGTGTCCACGCCGGTCACGGTCGTTCAGGTCGGGCCGAATTACGTTCTGCAAGTGAAGAAGCAGGACAGCCGCGACGGTTACAACGCCGTTCAGTTGGGCTTCGATGCGCAGAAAGAATCGCGGTTGTCGAAGGCTGTGCTTGGTCACGTCAAGAAGCACAACGGCACGGCCGTCAAGCGCATCAAGGAGTTCCGCGACTTCAGCAAAGAAGTGAAGGCAGGCGACGTCCTTGGGCCGGATCTGTTTGAGGTGGGCCAGTTCGTCGATTGTATCGGCATCACGAAGGGCCGTGGCTTCGAAGGTGTGGTCGGGCGTTGGTCTTTTGCCGGCGGTGACATGACCCACGGTGCGAAGGGCTGGCACCGTCGTTCCGGCGCCATCGGCTGTCGCCTGTTCCCAGGCCATGTGAACAAAGGGCTGAAGATGCCTGGTCACATGGGGTCGGTTCGACGTACCTCGCAGAACTTGGAAGTCGTTCAGGTGCGCAAGGACGACGGCGTTATCCTGATCCGGGGCTCCTTCCCTGGCAGCGAAGGCGATTACTGCATCGTCCGCGAAGCTAAGAAGATCGCGAATGATTCAGCGCGCTTGAAGCAGATTCACGAGCACCGTGCCAAGCTCAAAGCGGCGGTGGCCAGTGCGGCGGATAAGAAGGCCGAGAAGAAAGCTTCGGCACCGGCGAAACCCAAAAAGTAATGGAGGCTGATCGATGAAACTTTCCATCAAAGACAATCAGGGAAATCCCGCCGGCGAACTCGACGTCAAATTCGAGGTCATTCCCAACGGGCGAGGTACCCAGGCGGTTCACGACACCGTGGTGGCTTACATGGCTGCACAACGTCAAGGCAACGCCTCCACCAAAACGATGGGCGACGTCAATGGCACGAACAAAAAGCCCTGGCGCCAGAAGGGCACTGGACGCGCCCGTGCGGGTTCCTTTGCTTCACCGTTGTGGCGAGGCGGCGGTGTGACCTTCGGACCTAAGCCACGCGACTACGACAAAAAGGTCAACAAAAAGGTCCGCCAACTCGCGCTGCGCAAGGCGCTGGGCGAGCGGCTCAAAGCGGGCGACGTCCTCGTCGTGGATGACCTGAAGTTAGCTTCGCCGAAGACCAAAGAGTTTGTGGGCGTGGTGAATCGGCTCGGTCTCGACGGCACCAGCCTCTTCGTCATTGGAGGACCGGACGCCAACCTTGAGCGGGCTTCCCGCAATGTGGTCGGGGTCGAATTAACCACCGGCGCTCGGGTCAACACTTACGATATTCTGAAGTACGACAAACTTGTCTTTACCAAGGGCGCCTTCGAGCAAATCGAAGCACGTTTGGCTAAGGAAGCTGTCACGAAAGCAACCCCGACGACAGGAGCCGCCGCATGAACGCTTACGACATTATCAAGACCGTCCGTGTCACGGAAAAGGGCACCCTACAGTCGGAAAAATTCAATCAATACACCCTGGTGGCGGATCGCCGGGCCAGCGCCCCGCAGATCAAGCGCGCCGTGGAAGAACTCTTCAAGGTGAAGGTCCTTCGAGTGAACACGCTGAACGTTCGGGGTAAAGCTCGTCGTCAGTCCACCAAGGCCGCGGGCAAAGACAGCGACTGGAAGAAGGCCATCGTCACCTTGGCTGAGAAGGACAAGATTGAGCTGGCCTGAGCCAGTGAGCTGTATTTCGAGACGGCGCCTGGATTTCCCAGGCGCCGTTTTGGTTATATCGGGGAAGAGACGCGTCTCGTTGTCGGTCCAGGGGTCACCGTCGATCGGTGCTCGCTCCTCACAACCGTCCGTTGTCAATCAGGCGGGTCTTGCCGACGAAGACGGCCAAGGCCATTTGAGTGCCGCGGGCCACTCGCGCATGCGGTTTGAGCGTGTCGCCATCGAAGAAGGCCACGTAATCGAGGCGGGCGGCCGGGCGCGTGCGCACCAAGCGCGCCAACGCCTTTTCAAGCGACTGAGCTGAAACCGGTCCACGGCTAATCGCCCGACGGCATGCCCAAATCGCCTCGGATAGGATCGTCGCTTGCGGGCGTTCTTCAGCGCCGAGGTACTTGTTGCGCGAACTCATCGCCAATCCGTCCGGCTCCCGACGCGTCGGGACAACGACAATCTTGATTGGGAAGTTGAGGTCCCGCGTCATTCGCCGGACGACGGCGGCTTGTTGCCAGTCTTTAGCACCAAAAAAGGCGCAGTCGGGCAGCACGCAGTTAAACAATTTCGCGACGATGGTAGTGACCCCTCGGAAATGGGTCGGACGCGTCTCACTTTCCATTCCGAGCGACAACGACTCTTCCGTTACGTAAGTCGAGTAATCGCCGGTCGCACGTCCCGGGTACATGACCGTATCCGACGGCAAGAACACGGCATCCACTCCTTGGCCGCGGCATAACTTGAGGTCACGCGGTAAATCGCGCGGATACTTGGCTAAATCTTCGTTCGGGCCGAATTGCGTGGGATTGACATAAATGCTCAGGACAACGCGACCGGTCGCGCCAACCCGTCGGCGGGCCGCGCGGACGAGACTGAGGTGACCATCGTGCAAGTAACCCATCGTGGGTACAAAACCAATCTGGCACCGCTCTTGGCGCCAGCGCTGGGCGAGTCGCTGCATGGCTCCGGGCCTATTCACAATGCGCATTGGCGTAGGCTGCCATTGGGCGGGGCGGAGAACCAGTTCTACAGTTGTCGGTAAGAGGCGAGGTCAGGAGGCTCTGACTAGATCCCACCGTCGCGATGGATTGCCGGCGCATCAGATGGAGTCTCCTGACGTCGTCTCCTACCTCCAAATCGTTGTCCGTAGGAGACGAGATAACGAGACTCGGACTAATCCCCTCGCGCCAGTTTACCACCTGCTAGATAGAGCCTCCTCACGTCGCCTCCTACGTCCTCCTGATTTCTGGCGATTCCCGAATCGCCCGCGTCTTTGGTCACAATCTTCCATGGCTCCCCGAGGCAAACTCCGTGATCCCGACGATCGTCCCATCTTCTTGCCGCGTCTGGCCCGGGAACAATATCAAGGCGACGCCATCATCCATTGGTCCTTGCCCATATTCGATCGCACGACCGGATGGCTCAACGACACCTTTCACGGCCGCTTTCGCGAATTAATGCAGCACACCGCCGCCCGCGAGGGGTTGATCTGTCCAGTCTACTGCCTCATGCCCGACCACTTACACCTGATATGGATGGGCCTCCGACGCGACACTGATCAAAAGAATGGGATGGCCTTTCTGCGAACGCATCTGGAACCGGAGTTGCGTGGACCTAAATTTCAGCCGCAAGCTCATGATCACGTGCTCCGGGACAACGAGAAGCAGCAAATCGAGTTCGCTCGAGCGTGTTTTTACATCTTCGCCAATCCATTGCGGGCGGGACTCGTCAATGATTGCGCCCACTGGGCATACTCGGGGTCGGTAGTTCCGGGGTACCCGCGACTCCATCCCCTCGAGCCAGAGTTCTGGAATCGCTTTTGGAGGATTTACGCACGTGCTCGCCAACCCGATGCCGGCGAAATCCGAAGGCCCCTCTAACGTTTCGTAGGAGGCGAGGTGACGAGACTCTGACTGATTTCTACCCGGTCGCGCCAAATTTCCCGCACACCAGATGGAGTCTCCTGACGTCGTCTCCTACCTCGATCGTTCGAAGCAGTCGAGGTCACGAGGCTCTAACCAATTTCCAACCGCTCGGCAGGGGATTGCCACCAATTAGAAACCCGCCACCTGAGGGTTACTTGGAAGATGGAGTCTCCTGACGTCGTCTCCTACTGGACTCGGAGCAGCCGATAGTATTCCGACTGGTTTGGCACGCTCAGTAACAACTCAGTGAAGCCACGGCGATTCCGAATTGTGCCCCCGATTCGGCGCCAATTCTCTAAGTTGGGAGACGCCTCCAATCGGTACGTGCCCCCGGACAGCGTGAAGTAGCGCAACTTCACCGCGAACGACACGGTGGTAGTTCCATCGACTGCCTCAGTTGCGCTCAGTGGATCAAAGCCTCCCAGGTACTCCGTGCCGTCGTCCAACTGATCGCCGTCGGTGTCGGTCGAATTCGGGTCGGTTCCCAGTTGGGCTTCCAGGAAATCATCCAAACCGTCGAAGTCAGAATCGTGGGGCGTCTTGACCGCCACGACATGGTAGCCACCGACACTGACGGCTACCGGCGGCGGATAGGTCGCGAGAATCGCGTTCAAGGCGTCCGCACCTTCACCCCAAACGATCATTCGGCCGTCGGACCGCAGCGCCAGGCTGCGATTGTAGCCGCCGTCAATGAACACGACGTCGGTCAACCCCTCCGGCGGCTGAGACTGGCCGTTTTCGTTGTTACCCCAACAAACAACAGATCCACTGCGCAAGAGGGCGAGCGTGTGGCCATCACCGGCGGCAACGGCCTTCACCGGCCCGAGGCCCACCGGCACATTGCATTGGCCGAACCGATTGTCGCCCCAGCAAACCACAGAGCCATCGGCGAGCAACGCCACTGAATGACTCCAACCGGCCGCCACGGCGGTGGCGGTTCCCAAACCAGAGGGCACTTGGATTTCCCCCCGATTATCCGATCCCCAGGCGGCCACCGTCCCGCCTTCCAGCAAGGCCAAGCTATGATATCCACCGGCGGCAATAGCGATCGCGGGAACAGAGAATACCTGGGACTCGCCCTGTCCGGCGTCATTGCGGCCCCAGGCCACCACCGATCCGTCCGCCAGCAGCGCGAGTGAGTGATGTCCGCCCGCAGAGACGCTAATCGCGCCAGAGAGATCGGGGGGCGGGGTGCTCTGGCCGTCGAGGTTTAGTCCCCAACCCTTCACCGTGCCGTCCGTCAGCAGCGCCAGTGTATGCCAAGCGCCGGCCGACAGGGCAGCCACGCCACTGAGGTCCTTGGGAATCTGGCCTTGTCCAAGATCGTTGTTACCCCACACGGCGGTCGTACCCACGACTGGGCGTGGATTCTCCTCACTCGGGGGCACGATCGGGCCCTCGCGCATCGGTAACCACCGGTAACCCTGAGCACCCGGGGGTGGATCGAGCAAACTGGAGGAAGTTCCCGGAGCGAGTTCAACCGGATCACCCAGGTCGTCCCACGTCTCTCCATTGGTGGAAACCTGCAATTGATACGGTGCCTGGCCGAGCGCGAAGACGGTCAATTCTACCGCCGGAGAGAGCGTCAGACTTCCATCGGGGGCTTCCGTCGCGACCGTCGGATCGAATCGATTATCCAGTTCGGTGCGATCAGGTAATCCGTCCCCGTCGGTATCGGCCACCAGGGGTGACATACCGAGGCGGAGTTCGACGCCGTCCTCGACCGAGTCGCCATCGGTGTCGGCTACGTAGCGGTCCGTGTCCGCTTTGACCTCATAACCGTCATCCAACCCGTCCGTATCCGTGTCATTCCGGCCGACCAACGCGAGGACATGAAAATAACCGGCCGATAGGGCGACAATGTTGCTGGCCTCTTTGGGGATGGGGAGCAACCCGATCTTGAGATCAGGCCAAAGAGCCAGGCTCCCGTCAGGTTTGGTGGCGACCGTGAAATTGTAGCCGGCGGAAACCTGAGTCACGTTGCCTAAATCAGGTGGAATATCGAGCTGTTTGAGTAGGTTATCACCCCAGGCGACCAGGGTTCCGTTCCTAAGAACGGCAACGGTGTGGTTGCCTCCGGCGGCGATAGCGCCGACGACGGGAAGGCTGGTTGGCACGTCGCACTGGCCCGCTTGGTTGCCACCCCAGCAGCGAACGCGACCGTCGACCGTGAGCGCGACTGAATGGAAAACGCCGGCGGCGATGGCGACCACCTTGGGTAAGTCCTCCGGCACGTTGCATTGCCCGTAGGTATTGTCTCCCCAACACTGAACCCGCCCGTCCGCGCGTAAAGCCATTCCATGAAAGTACCCTTCTGCCACGGCCGTCACATTGGTTAGTCCTTCCGGCAAGTCCAATTGAGCGAACTCATTGGTTCCCCAAGACGAAACGGTCCCATCGGCGCGCAGGCCTAGCGATTGCACGGCACCGGCCGCAACTTGCACCAGGTTTGTAGCGTCAGGTGGAACGTTGATTTGGCCATTCTCGTTGGTACCCCACGCCACAGCAGTCCTGTTTTCTTCGAGTAGAATCGAGTGCCCGAAGCCGCCGGCGACGGCCAAACCCTCAGAAACTCCGACCGGAACGACCGATTGACCGAACTCGTTCGTGCCCCAAGCCAGCACGTGGCCCGCCGGCTGTTTCAGCCGCACTTGTGCCGACTGGGACAACACCTCGACTCGTGTGGTCCGACCTCGCTGGAAGCTGTTCATCAGCGTGGCTTCGAGGTGGTAGACCCCAGCATCGTTGGTGGAGGCCCGATGGATCACCAAAGATTCATTCGTCTGACTCGCCAGCGCATTCGTCCCCAACCACCAACTGAAGGCGATGTAATTGGTCACTAACACCTCGTTCGTGATGACGAGGCTTTCCGGACAGGTGCCATCGACGTCCTTCATCCCGTCTCCATTCACATCGCATCCATCGGAAACACCGTCTCCATCGGAATCCACGGGTGTGCCGATGGTGACCGGGACATCATTGGTGACGATGACGAAGTTGGTGCGGACGATTCCGTTCGTTAGTGCCCGCGCCCGCAGGACGATCAAATCCCCCGTGAGGAATTGTTTATCCCGCGCTAAGACGGTGAAGAGGGGAAAGCTCTCGGGATCTCGCGGATCGGTTCCGGCGTCGTATTCGGCTTTGTCGTCCCATGAATCTTTGTCGGTGTCCTTAAGCGTCGGGTCGCTCCCGAAACGGATCTCGATCAAGTCCGGCAGTCCGTCGCCGTCCAGATCCGACCCGGACAACGCCGTGGGCGTGACGTGGCGGACACTTTGGGTGATCGAAATGAGCGGCACGCTTAGGGCGGCGGGAGTCCCGAGGTCTGGAGTAGTCGCTCGGAGGCTAGGAAGGGCGACGAAACAACCGATCAGCGCCGGTAAGAACCAAGCGGAGTGCCTGTGCGTATAGGTCATGGACGGATAGGATTTTTGGTGTGTGGCAGTGCTGAACCAAAGGTTATGCGTTGCCTCCAAGGAAAGGCGTAATCTAGGCAAGTTCTTTGCCAAAATCTCATAGAAAATGAAAAACATCGGCAACGTTTTGGGCTTTGGTTTCGCCTGATCCCATTCCGCCGGAGACAACTGCTGGCGTTGTCCCGTTTGCCAAGGACGATCGTCACGACTCCAGGGCACCGCGGGCTGCGCGGATACGTTGACGAGTGCCGGAATCTCTCTGTGGGACCCGCTGAGTCGTGCTGGTTGGCGGGAGATCACGCCGATTCAGTGGCGAATCCTTGCCTCTCATCCTCTTCTGACTAGTCTCGCCCGCGGATGGATTCGCAATTGCTGCAATACCTGCCGGTGCTGCTACTGCTGCTGGTCGCGATGGGCTTTGCGTTCGGGACGCTAGCCATCTCGGTTCTCTTGGGAAAGCGAGGGCGGCGCACCCGCACTAAAGACATCGCGTACGAGTGTGGCATGGTGCCCGAAGGCGAAGGCAGCGCGCGGATGTCCGTTAAGTTCTACTTGGTGGCTCTGCTCTTCGTCCTGTTCGATGTCGAAGTGGTATTCCTCTACCCGTGGGCCGTGGTTTATCGCGAGATGCTCCGCGAAAACGCGGCCCTCATCCTGGGAGGTATGGTGAGTTTCTTGGGAGTGTTGTTTGTGGGATTTCTCTATGCGTTGAGGAAACGCGCCTTCGACTGGGGGCACTAACCCGCCGGCGGGCAGCGGACCTGCGAACTACCCTGGAGTTTGCCTCCGAGTTAACGAGACGCTCGGAAACCTGATCCCCAATCTCGAGCCCATTCACACACCCGTCGCCCATGCCTACGCCGATCCAGGAATTCGATTTCCTCGTGCTTGGCAGCGGTGTGGCCGGTCTCAATTTCGCGTACCAAGTGGCTTCCCGTGGCCGCGTCGCGGTGATCACCAAAAAGGATAAGGCGGCCTCCAACACCAACTGGGCTCAGGGTGGTATCGCCAGCGTGACGAGCCGCGAAGATTCGTTTGAGCTGCACATTCGAGACACATTGGAAGCGGGTGCCGGACTGTGTCGCGAACACGTCGTCCGTACGATCGTGGAAGAAGGCCCCGCGCGCATCCAAGAGCTCTTGGCCCTCGGAGCACAGTTCACGGAGCGAGACGACCCCAGGCACCCGGGCCAACGAGAACTCGATTTGACGCGCGAAGGGGGCCATTCGAAACGGCGTGTCCTGCACGCGGCCGACGCGACGGGCGCGGAAATCGAGCGAACCTTCCTGCAGGCCGTCGCGAGTCGGCCAAGCATTCGGGTCTTCGAGGATCACTTGGCCATCGACTTGATTACTTCCACCAAAGTCGGTGCCGCCGGCTCAGCTCGAGTCTTGGGCGTGTACGTACTCGATCGAACTTCTGGGCAGGTCGAGGTGTTTTCCGCGCCGATCGTGGTGTTAGCTACGGGCGGCAGCGGGAAAGTGTATCTTTACACAACCAATCCCGACATCGCCACCGGAGACGGGGTCGCCATGGCGTACCGTGCCGGACTGCCGGTGGCGAACCTCGAGTTTGTTCAGTTCCATCCGACGTGCCTCTTTCATCCGCAAGTCCGGAATTTTCTGATTTCCGAAGCAGTTCGTGGCGAAGGGGCATTCTTGCGGGGGGCCGACGGTCAACGCTTCATGGAGCGCTACGACTCCCGCGCCGAACTTGCTCCCCGGGATATCGTCGCCCGCGCCATCGACTCGGAGATGAAAAGGACCGGCGCCGACTGTGTCTTCCTGGATCTAACCCACCTCGCCGCCGAGTTCATTCACGGGCATTTTCCGACAATCCAAGCACGGTGCTTGGAACTGGGGATTGATATCAC
This sequence comes from Verrucomicrobiales bacterium, assembly GCA_003445095.1. Classification (GTDB taxonomy): domain Bacteria; phylum Verrucomicrobiota; class Verrucomicrobiia; order Limisphaerales; family UBA9464; genus UBA9464. The sequence continues at coordinate 10,318 of DLVS01000334.1, read as the reverse complement.
GCGACAGCCGATTCCGGTGGTTCCTGCTGCTCATTACCAATGCGGTGGGGTTGTGGCCACCGTGGACGGGGTGACGGATCTGGCGGGCTTGTACGCGATTGGCGAGGTAGCCTGTACCGGTCTTCACGGCGCCAATCGTTTGGCCAGCAATTCTCTCCTCGAAGCCTTGGTCTGTTCCCATCGCGCTGCGGCCCACGCGCTCGCGAGTCAAGTGCCCTCCGGCACGGTCGCGATTCCAGCGTGGACGACCGGCTCGGCCACCGACCCTGATGAAATGGTCGTGGTCTCACACAATTGGGATGAGGTCCGGCGGACGATGTGGGACTACGTGGGAATCGTGAGGACGACGAAACGGCTGCGCCGGGCCGAGAAACGTTTACGCAACCTCACGGAAGAGATCGGCGAGTTCTATTGGAACTTTCGCGTGTCACCGGACCTCCTCGAGCTGCGTAATCTGGTCACCGTGGCTGAACTAATCGTCGCCTGCGCGTTGCAGCGTCTTGAGAGCCGCGGGTTGCATTACAATTTGGATTACGCTCGGCCGGACCCCGCGTGGGTCCAGCGCGACACCGTTGTTCGCCGGGGATGACCGGTAGTCCGACCAAGCGACGGGTCGCTATTGCGCGGAGGTGTGAGGCGGGACGATCGAATAGCCGAGTTGAAGAATGGCCTTGAGCGTCCCTAACGCTGTGATGCGGTCGAACTCCTTTTCTTTCTCCGGCAATTCCGCGTAAGGCACCAGGCAGGGGTGTAGTTTCTTGGCGTCGTTGCGTTGTGAGCCCCAGGTCCAACCCTGTGAGAAGCGTTGGACTGACCAGAGATCGTGGGCGTTTTCGGCGAGGCGCTCGGTGAGGGCGTGAAGCTCGGGAGGGAGGATGACAGACGATGTGTCAATCGGTGCGGGGCGGTACGGCATTCCGACAGAAGATTGAACGTCGCACTAAGAAATTGAAGCGCGAACGAAGGCCTGCCCCGGAGCGGTAAGTGGAAGCATGGTCTGGCAGTGCGAGTCGGAACCGCCCATCGGTCGGAGTCCTAGTTCGTTACCGCCCGAAAGAATTGTGGCGAAGCTGAGGTGCTGGGAATGACGTACTGACCGGTAGGGTGCCCTGGGACATCCTCGAAGGCATCTCCCAGGGATCGGCAACTCTGCAACGTCCCTTGGAAACTGACCACGGCACCACCATCCGACGTCGCCACGATACTGACCGTCGGGGCATTGGAGGGAGGGGTCACCGATGCCACCAACTCGCCGACGATGGCGGCTGCGAAATTAATCCCTTGGAATGCGTAGGCCGACTTGATGTCGAGTCGCAAGTACCTCCCTCGCTGGGGTGTGCTGAATTTGAGTAGATTGGCGCGGTATAGATTGAAAGCGCTGATGTTATTGGAGAGGTGAAACTCGCCCGCGACGGGGGCTGATCCTAGGGCGGTAGGCTCCTCGGCGATCTGAATAGCCACATTTTCGAGGCTGATATTCCAAATTGCGAGCTGGTGAATGGTCCAACTCGATCCCAGGTCGAAGTCCACGAAGCCATGGAGCGGAAGGCTGAACGTGCCTTCACTTTGCCAATTGTTCGCCGCCGCGCTCATGGCGTACCTGATCAGTGGGTCGGCGAAATAGGTGTCGAACAGCGTGACTCCGCTGGTGAACGGTGTCTCGATTCCCGAATGATTGATCATGTTCTCTCGGGGTGTCTCCGCGCAGCAGGTGAGGAGGTCGGAGCCGATCACGGCCGCGGGACTGAGCATGACGGGTTCGGCGAAAGCCGTCGTGAAGGTAAGGACGCTGAATGTGCAGGCCGGGGCGAGGAAGCCGAGTTTTGTGGTCATGAGAATAGGTCTGGCCCGAACGGCGTTTCCAGGCGCAAACCGTCAATGCCGTAGGGACGCGTCAGGCTCTTTCACTGATGACCAACGATCAAGGAGAGATCACGAGGAACGGAGGTCCGTTTCAGGCGAAGAGCTCCTGGACCACCCGGCCGTGCACATCCGTGAGCCGGAAGTCGCGGCCGGCATAGCGATAGGTGAGCGCTTCGTGATCCAGTCCGAGTAAGGCCAAAAGCGTGGCGTGCAGATCGTGGACGTGAACCTTTTGATCCACGACGTAGAAGCCGTAGTCATCCGTCACACCGTAACTCATTCCGGCGCGCACGCCGCCCCCGGCAAGCCACATAGTGAACGCGTGGGGATGGTGATCGCGGCCGTCTTTGCCTTGCAGCGTCGGCGTGCGACCGAACTCGCCACCCCACATCACCAGCGTGTCGTCGAGCAAGCCACGAGATTTCAAGTCGCGCAGCAGACCCGCAATCGGGCGGTCAACCTCCGAGGCGAGCCGGCCGTGGTCCTTGGTGAGATCTTCGTGTTGGTCCCAGTACCCATGCGTCACTTGCAGGAAACGGACACCGCGTTCGCTGAAGCGACGCGCGAGCAGACATTGCCGGGCAAACGAGGCCGTCTTGGGATCGTCGAGTCCGTACAGCCGCTTGGTGGCCTCGGTCTCGCGGTCAAGGTTCATAATCTCTGGGGCCTCGGTTTGCATCCGGAAGGCGAGTTCGAAAGATTCGATGCGAGCTTCCAAAGCCGGGTCCGCTCCCACCCGCGCCAGATGTTCACGATTCATCTCGCCGAGGAGATCGAGTTGGGCGCGTTGCCGCGGCGTGTTTTCGTTGGGGTCGTGCAGGTAGTTAATCGTGGCCTTCTCCACCGGCATCCCGCCGCCGATTGGCGTGCCTTGATGTACGGCCGGCAGGAACGCGCTCGCCCAGTTACCCACCCCGCCGTGACCGAGAGTCGGGTTGATCGTAATGAAGCTCGGAAGGTTTTGATTCTCGGTGCCGAGTCCGTAGGAAATCCAAGAGCCCATGCTGGGTCGGACGAAGGTGTCGGAACCGGTATGTAGTTTAAGCAGTGCTCCACCGTGTGCCTCGTTTGTCCCGTGAACTGACTTGAGAAAGCACAGGTCATCGGCACACGCACCCACTAAAGGAAACAGGTCACTCACCATCGCTCCGGATTCGCCATACGGACGAAATTCCCACGGGGATCGCCGTAGATTGGACGTTTGGGCGAATTGGATTCTGGGCTTGGCGAAGGGAAGTGGTTTACCAGTGTCGCGGATCAAGGCGGGCTTGTAGTCGAAGGTGTCGACATGGGATGGCCCGCCGTGCATGAACAAAAAGATGACTCGTTTCGCTCGGGGACGGAATCGCGGCTCGTGCGGGGCGAGTGGGTTGGCGACACCGGCGCCGGCAATTGCCCCATCGAGGGACGACAGCATCCCGAGCAGTGCCAGATTGCCGAAGCCAGCACAACACTGCCGCAGCATTTGACGGCGCGTGACGGGAGGAGGAAGTGTGTGAGGCATGGGATCGTTAAGGCAGCGGGTTATCGGAGAGTCGAGAGTTAGTTAAACGAGGTCCCTCACCCCGGCCCTCGCCCATTCCGTTATCACTCCATGGAGAGGGAGGAGGTAACCGCACCGCGGCAACTTCACGAACGCCATTTCAGGATTCAGGTAGTCATCCAACTGGACCGAACCTGCAGTCGTGCGAATGACGTTTGGCTGGGCTAGATGTCGTCCCCCTCTCCCGCGAAGCGATAGCGAAGTGGGAGAGGGCCGGGGTGAGGGCCAGCTTCCAACCATCTTTGCTGTGTTCGCGCTCCATTTCATTCGCGATAAAGAAATTCGTTGGCGGCCAGCAGCGTTTGGCAGAAGGCAGACCAGGATGCCAGTCGCTCTGCGGGGTCGGACCCGGAACCGAAGTCGGCCAGGAATTTCTTCCCGCGACGAGTTTCGGAATCACTAGGTGGGCGATTGAAGACGCGTTCGTATGCGGCACGCAAACGCGTTGCCTCGTCAGGCTGGGGCGCCGTCAGGAGTGCTTCAGCCAGCGCTCGGGCGCATTCTTGGACCAGCGGGCTGTTAAGGAAAAACAGTGCCTGATGCGAAACGACCGTGGCCGAACGTTTCGCTGTGCCGACGCTCGGGTTAGCGAAGTCGAAAATGGTAAACACGTCGTACACCCGGTCGCGAACGACGGGAAGATACACCGAGCGGCGCACCGATTTCTCCGAGATGTCGTCTTTGGGGACGTATTCGTTGTTCTTCCAGTTCACCAGAGAACCACCTGCCGTAAGGTCCAACCGCCCCGAGACTGCTAGCAGAGCATCCCGTACCATCTCGGCCTCGAGCCGTTGCCGCGGGAAATGGCCCAACAGACGGTTTTCCGGATCGGAGTTTGCGGAAACAGAAATGTTCGAGGCGGCCGGTTCGGCATTCGACGAAGATCGACGATAGGTTGCGCTGTTCAGAATGATTCGATGCAGGTGCTTCAAGTCCCACCCGGACTGCACGAATTCGTGGGCCAGCCAATCGAGCAGGGCCGGATGCGTCGGCGGCTCTCCGCGGATCCCAAAATTGTCCGGCGTCCGCACAAGCCCTTCACCGAAATGCGCCTGCCACACACGATTCACGATGACTCGAGCGGTGAGTGGGTTTTGGGGCGAGGTTAGCCATCGCGCGAGCTCGAGGCGGCCGCTCTGCTGCGCGGGGAGTACAGCCTGAGTATCGCGGTTCGCGACCTCAATGAATCCGCGCGGAATCTTGTCGGGGCCCGGACTCAGATGACTTCCGCGGCCGAATACCGGCAGGTCAACTGGAGTGTCATCAGCGACGGCGAGAGCGAAGGCGGGAGGAGGAGGCGTGGCTGCCTTCAGTGCATCCGGTTCTTCTTCGAGTTGGGCGACGCGCGCGCGAGTGTCCTCCGGATACCACTTTCGAGGATCCGCGGGTAGAGCCAGAACCCCTTCAGGTCCCCAGAGGGCGTCACCCAGTTTGGCGTCAGCGAAGGAGCGCTGTTCTGCCTCGGTCAGGTCATTGAATTCCCAACGAGCGACTACTCCGCCGAACACGGAGTTGTCGGGCTGTTCGCAATGAGCGGCGATTTCCGCTCGAGTAAGGACGTGGTCGAACACACGGACTTCGTCCAGGCTGCCCCGGAAATTCACGTAGCCATCCTGACGTCGTCCCAAGGCGAGTGCGCCGGTTCCCGCCTTCCGGCGGCGCCCGATCGCCAGGTCGCCAGCCGGCTTCCCATCGACAAACAGTCGCAGCACTTCGCTGTCATAAGTGAAGGCCAGGTGATGCCAGCGGTTGGTCTGCAGACGTGGTCCATCGCTCCACAATGCGAACACGTTTTCTTTGCCGCCGCCGATGTTGAGATAGGCGCCGGGCCGGTTTTGATCGAGCACCAGAGCATAGTGCCCTTCAACCCATTCATTGCTGTTCTTATTTATCAGCCACCTTCGGGCATCACCTTCTTTAGGAAACTCGGAAGTCCGAACCCACATTTCGACTGAGAATTGATCTGGATCAAGGGCGGCCGTGTGGGCGAGCTCGAGATAGTTGCTCCCCGTCGCGACGAACGCTCCGCCCACCTTACCTGGACCAACTCGGACATCGGCAAACGTATTCTTGTTGGTGCTCAACGCGCTGAGCCGATGAATGACTTGCTCCGGTGACGCCGCGAGTTCTCGGAGGACTTGGCTGAGGGTATTCGTGACGGGATCTTGCTGAACCACGTCGGTCAGTCGCTTAAGCCGCACCGGGTCAAGTTGTCGAGAGACTGGCTCACGAGGGCTTTCGTTGAAGGTGCGTGATTGCGTGGCTGCCGCCAGGTACGAGGGGAATTCCTGTAGCCACCCGGTGCGGAGTCTGGCATTCGCCTGTTGTACTGCGACTTCAATTTCTTGGGTTTTGGCGGCCATGGCCTTTTCGTGAACTTCGAGACCCGCGAGTTCTTCTCGAGTGGCCACCCGGCGCTCGTTGAATTTCGAGACGAAGTCGAGGTTCTCCATCGCTCGCGTGCTCTTGAAAATGCCGGCCAACGCGTAGTAGTCGCGCGCCGGGATGGGATCGAACTTGTGATCGTGACACCGGGCGCAACCCACTGTGAGTCCCAGGAACGCTCGCGTGACGACGTCGATCTGCTCGTCCACCAGATCCATCACCAGCTTGGGTTTGTCCTGTTCAGCCAGCATTTTAGGCCCGAGCACGAGAAAGCCCGTGGCAGTCCAACGGTCAAAAAGCACTTGTTCTGTCACCCTATTGGTCGGCAACAGGTCGCCAGCCAGTTGTTCGGTAATGAACTGGTCGAACGGAAGATTGGCGTTGAAGGCGCGAACGACCCAGTCGCGGTAGCGCCACGCATTGGCCATGACTTTGTTTTCGTCTTGCCCGTTCGAATCCGCGTAGCGAGCGAGGTCCAGCCACCAGCGCCCCCAACGCTCGCCATAGCGGGGAGAGGCAAGGAGACGCTCGACCAGACGAGAGTACGCATCGGGGGCCAAATTCTGAGCGAACGCCTCCGTTTCGTCGGGCGAAGGTGGCAATCCGATGAGGTCGAAATAGACCCGGCGAACCAATGCCCGGCGAGTGGCGGGCGGGGCCGGCGAGATTTTGGCCACGTCCAGCTTCTCCAGAATGAATGGGTCGATGGGCGAATCGGGAGCGCCGGAGGTAGAGCGAAGGCGGGAGGGCTCGGTATCTCGCAGCGGCTGAAACGCCCAGTGATTTTCGGGTGGTTCGGCGGCCCTCGGTTGAACGAACCCGGCCAGCAGCACAAATACCAGGAGCGAAGACGTTTTTGGATGGAACAGCATTCCGAAACTCGGTCAGGCGGACGATGCCCGCGGCCTGGGCATTCGCTGCAAGCGGAGATTTCGATCACTCATTGAGGCATCGACTTGCCGAAGGTCGGTTTGAGATGCCAGATTGCTGCATCATGAAGCAGAATCGAGTCCTGTCTCGCCGCCGCGGCTTCACGCTCATCGAGTTGCTGGTGGTCATCGCGATCATTGCGGTCTTGGCCGCCCTGCTCCTGCCTGGGCTCGCCCGCTCCACGGAAATGGCGAGACGAATGCACTGCACAAACAACCTGCGGCAGGTGGGTATTGGAATTCGATTGTACCAGGACGACAACCTCGAAAAGCCCCCGTTGTATCTGGTCAATCCGGGCCGCAACCCCGGGTTTTCCGGCGGCAACACGAACTATTTGGAGTCCCCAAAATATCTGGGCAGCACCAACGTGTTCATCTGCAAATCCGACCGTACGGGTGGACGAATTCCCATCGATCTCGGCTGGGAGTATTACGGACAGGCTGGTGGATTCACCACCAGCTACGCGTATCACATGGGAGCCTCCCAGCAGCTGACCCCTGAGGGCAAAGCCTGGCTGCAGGAGCAGATCCAGCGTTGGCAAGGCCATTTCATCGTCGCCGCCTGTCCGTGGCACCGTCACTTGTTTAGCGGCTGGGTGGCGAAGACCGCTCCAACCAAGTGGCGTAAGACTAACATCCGAGACTTAGCCCTTCGATACGATGGCGCCGTGAACAATTTCTTTTGGCCGGCGAACAACTGGAACGACGAACCCTACACCCGGACCCTTCCCCCGTAGGAACAGGTGGTAGGCCAAAACGAAAAGGCGAGATGAGGTATAGGGCCTCACCTCGCCTTTGATTGTTAAGCAAGCGGCCTGTCGAGCGACTTCCCTGAGTGAGTCAGTCGCCGGGCCGAATCGGCCTTACGGTTGGCGCAGACGGTAGTAGCTGTCGGCCGTCGGCGTCAGGCGGACTACGCTTTGATCGCCCTCAGTAACCGGCGCGACCGACACAGGCTGCCAGGTTCCTGTGAGCGCCGGCACGCTCTCCAGGATGTAATCCAGCCCCGCAGGCCAACGAATTTCCAATTGCCCTTCGGTATTTATGGCAGCGGATAAGGCAGGCACGACGACGGGCTTGCACGCGGCTAGGGCATTCTCGCCCGCGTGGGGTCCACAAGGTCGGATTACGGCATAGCGGATCCGACTAAAGAAGACCTTGTCGGAGACGAAGAACCGCGCCGCCGCTTGCGGGCCTTGATTGACTCCGAGGAACTTCATATCAGGAATCTCCCAATAGGCTTCGCGCCACTGGTCGGTACCTTCCAAAATCACGTTGAAGCTGTCCGGAGTTCCAACGATGCCAGTGACGCCGTTTCGATCCGACTGGTAAACTTCGGGTTTGAAACGCGCCCCAGCCAAAGCGGGATCGTCATAATACGTTACACAGATGGCCAGATTTGCATTGGGCTGACTGGTCGGCCCTAGCGCTTCATCGGTGATCGCGAAGTTCAGGTAGTTGTGCTGGAAGTTCGGGAAGTTCGGGCCTTCGTCGCGGGCCGGCCGAATGCCGTTGCGCTTATCTGAGGCGGGTCCGGCTTCCCCCTCGACCATGACTTGATCGCCGCCGCTGGACCCAAGATCGAGTCCATTCCGAATGTTCTGGTGCAGGTCCAGTTCGGCAAAGCTGCCATACGCATCCGTGCAGATGTTGGGATCAGTGAAACAATCCGCCAGCGGATCCTGTCCGGCCAACGGATGATTACCGACTCGGAACACCGCAATGTCCACGCGAGAAACGAACACCTGCCCATTCTCCGAGACGAATCGAGGCCCGCCGGTCAGGGTCCCAGTATTGATGCCCTTCAGACTTACCGCCGGGACCACCCAGGAACGCTTAATCCAGGCACCACTGCCGGCGAGTAATTGTCGCTGGTCTCCTGGATAAAAGCCGATGCCACCTTGATCGTCAGTGGCATAGGCCTCCGGTCCAAACCGCACCTCCGCGCCAGCGAAGGCTGGGTCGTCGTAAAACTCGACGCAGACCTTAACGGTCCGAGGATCATTGCAGGAAAGGCCCAGATAATTGTCGGTGATGCCGAAGTTGAGGTAGTTACCAGTACCGTTAGCGCGCACGGCGGTCCGTTTGTCGTTCGCCGGTCCGACGTTCGGCTCAACCGTCACTGTTTGGTCTCCGTCATTTAGGACCACGAGGTGGTTGGTTGAACTGGTGTTTACGTTGATCCCAACGAGGTTCGTATCCGGTTCTGGATCGCAACTGTCGGCAGGGGAAAACACGTTAATCGCTTCAGGCTCTCCGAAAGCCCCTTGTGGTCCGAAAGCGATAGCGCGGACAATTAGGTTTTGGACCGCTTCAAATCGAATCGTGCCGCCGTTAACGCCGCCGGCCGGAGCCACTGCACCCTCGGGAACCGATCCCACAAAGCGCGTGCCGTCGGGCCTGAAGCCGTTCGGAATGCGGAAGAGGATCCAGTTCCACTTCCGGTTGCGCGCCTCCACCGCTACCTGACCACCGACGGGAAATGCCAAATCTGGAAGCACGCCGGTCAGGAATGTGAAGTTACGCGGCTCGCCCGCACTATTGAAAAGTGCGGCGTCGCCATACGCCTGCACCAAGATGTCGATGACCTCGTCATCAGCCCATTCCGTGAACGCCACGTCAGCCACGTTGAGATAGTTTCCCAAGGCCTTTAGGCCCGGGAAGCCTCCGATCGAAATATCGCCGGTAGGTTGATCCCCCCCAGTCAGCACTTGCAGGTCTGGAGTCCAGGTTTCGCTCGGCGGCGCGAGCAGGCCACCCGTTACATAGTAATGAACCGTTTTGTCGGCTTGTCGGGTGGTCGGCCAATCGGTCGGAGGGAAGGGTCCTATTTGTGCGCCCGCGGATAATCCCGCGAGCGCACCGCAGAGCAGAAGAGTAATTCGAAGAGGGCGCATAATAATCATAGTTCAACGCGTTCAAAACTCTACGCCGCCACCGGCGGCGGAGACCTGGAACGCGGTGTGGGCTCTCAGACCGAAATGAGCCGTAAAGGTTTCAACGAAAGTGAGAACGGAGGCGTCGTCCCGTCCTCGCAAAGGATGGCTGTGCCAAATTCTGCCCGCCCAGCAGTAAGTATTTGGCGTCCGAGTAACCTGACCGGAGTAGAGCCCCTACCACGTGGTCGTTGCCCGCGCCGGCGAAGAGCGTGAGTCAACCCTCGAAACATCGAATGGGCAAACCACCGGCGCCCACGCGCGCTCGAAACACTCCTCCGGCCAGCGGTTGCTGCTGACGTCCCGCGGGGTCGAGGTCGCGGCTCGCCGTGGTGATGTAGAGTTCATCGGCCTCACCGAAGCAACACGAGGTGACGTCTCTGGCCGGAACGGAAATCGTCGCGAGCCTGCTTCCGTTCCGGGGATCAAAACACGAGCCCGGACAGACAGGGCCTTCATCGCCTGGTCAAGCGTCCGTCGCAGATCAAAGGCTTCCACATCCAGTTCAAAGCGGCCGGCCTCCATCCGGGAAAAATCGAGCAGGTCGTCAACCAGTCCCAGGAGCAGGTGTGCCGAGTCCCGGGCGGTCACCAGGTGGTCACGAATCGCCGAATCGACAGTGGGCTTGCGAAGTGTCAGCTCGACCATCCCAATGATGGCAT
>DLVS01000326.1:10285-10583 GCA_003445095.1 Verrucomicrobiales bacterium | reverse complement strand
GTACAGCGGATCATATTTTGAACCGCTCGGACCTGGCGGATCGTGAAGCGGCGCGCGAGCAACAAGCGTTCGGCAAAATCACAAGACCGGGTCACGTGGGTCGCGGTGTATTTGGCTCCGGTGCCTTCCAGATCATCCTTGTGCTTCAGGTAACCCGTATCGTGGAGGAGAATGGCCAGCAACCCGAGCTGCATCGTGTCTTCGGCGAGGGGCGGGCGGGCTTTGGCCTCAGCCCGCCGTAGCAACAACGTCGAAAAGCACAACGTGCCTTGGAGCGTGTGTTCGAGGTCGTGGTACC
>DLVS01000326.1:0-10036 GCA_003445095.1 Verrucomicrobiales bacterium | reverse complement strand
TTAGTGCCATGGGCTTGGGTGCCGCAAACTCCTCTGGAATCACGGCTTTGGCAATGCAGATCTTGCGCCTCGCACAAACGCGAATTTACTCGCTGAAAAGGGGTATCACTCAATCGGGCAGGCATCGTCGCGGGACTTAATCCGCGTGAGTCCAGCCCGCGCAAACCTCCACCGATCAACGAACAACGCAGGGTAGGCGACTTCCAACCGACGTGTTCGAGACTTCGACTCACACGGGCCTGGGATTCTTAGGCCGGAGGGCAAGCCAGCACGTTGCATTGGGGATCGTGCACGGGGCAAGAAGTCGGTCCATAGGTTTTGAACTTCGGACTACTCGGCCAGGCCCAATTCGGTCGCCGCCACAGTCGTTGCGCAGCAACCCTGGTTATGAATCCTTCCTTGGTCGCTGTGTGGCCCTTCCGTCGAGCGAGTATTTGGAAATGGCGCAGAACTTGTTGTTCACGTAGGTGATTTTCCCCTGAGCGTCCGTGACTGCCACGATGGGGTGCTCGTCGAGCGCCGATTTTAATTCGGAGAGTTCGGCTTCTGCGGTGGGGCATGGGGCGCGCTTCATAATTTGGTGGAGCGCAACCGCAGCGCATTGCTGATGACCGAAACGGAACTCAGGCTCATGGCCGCGCCCGCGATGATGGGACTGAGGAGCGCACCAAAGAACGGATAGAGGACCCCCGCCGCCACCGGGATGCCGAGCGCATTATAGACAAACGCGAAGAAGAGGTTCTGCCGAATATTGCGCATCATCGCCCGGCCTAATCGAATGGCGCGCATGATGCCGCGCAGGTCGCCCTTCACTAGCGTCACGCCAGCGCTTTCCATCGCGATGTCTGTGCCGGTACCCATCGCGATGCCCACGTCGGCCGCGGCGAGTGCGGGAGCGTCGTTAATGCCGTCGCCAGCCATGCCCACGACGCGGCCCGCGGCTTTGAGGGTTCTCACCTTCTCATGTTTATCGTTTGGTGTAACACCCGCCTGGAAGTCGGCAATGCCGAGTTTCCCCGCGATGGCTTCAGCGGTGCGCGGGTTGTCGCCGGTAAGCATGATGACCTTGACGCTCAGTTCTCGAAGTTCGGCCAGTGCCTGGGCGGTGGTCGCCTTGATGGGATCCGCGACGGTGAGAACGCCCGCGGCGCGTCCGTCGATCGCGACGAGTAGGGCGGTGGCTCCTTCAGCTTGGTACGGCGTGGCGAGAGTTTCGAGTGCCGCGACCTCGGCCACTCCGTTCTCGCGGAGAAAGGCGAGCTTCCCCACCAGCACCTTTCGGCTAGACACCGTGCCCATCACGCCGCCGCCTGTAGTGGACTGAAAATCTTTCGCGGCTTCCAAAGCCAGTTCGCGTTCCTGAGCCGCCACGACTACCGCGTGCGCCAGCGGATGTTCGCTGCCCTGTTCCAGCGAGGCCGCGAAGCGAAGCAATTCCTTCTCCTCAAAACCGCCGACCGGCAGCAACCGGGTGAGCTTTGGCTTCCCCTCAGTGAGCGTGCCCGTCTTATCCACAGCGAGCGTGTCCAGTTTGGCCAGATTCTCGATGGCCTCGGCGTTGCGGATGAGGACACCTAACTGCGCGCCGCGTCCGATGCCGACCATCACGCTCATGGGCGTGGCGAGCCCCAGGGCGCAGGGACAGGCGATAATGAGCACCGCGACAGCGTTGGTGATGGCGAAGGCCAGTCGTGGCTCTGGCCCCCAAACCATCCACGCGACGAACGTGAGCGCGGCCACCGCGAGCACCGTCGGCACGAACCAGCCGGCGACTTTGTCTGCCAGCGCTTGAATCGGCGCGCGGCTTCTCTGGGCCTGCGCCACCAGGTTCACGATTTGGGCCAGCATCGTCTCACTGCCGACCCGCTCGGCCTTCATCACGATACCTCCCGTGGTGTTAACAGTGCCGCCGGAAACTTTCGCGCCGGAAGCCTTGTCCACCGGGAGCGACTCGCCGGTGAGCATGGATTCATCCACCGACGTGCGGCCTTCGACGACGACACCGTCCACCGGGATCTTCTCACCCGGTCGCACGCGTAGCAGGTCGTTTGGATGTACGGCATCCAGTGGCACGTCCTCATCGCCTTGCGGTGTGACTCGGTGAGCGGTTTTGGGTGCGAGCCCCAACAGCGCCTTGATGGCGCCGCTCGTCCGCTGGCGGGCGCGCAATTCAAGCACTTGCCCGAGCAGCACCAGCACGGTGATGACGGCGGCGGCCTCGAAGTAAATGGCCGGCTTGGCTAGGTGGCCTCCGGTGGGCGGGAACGCCTGGGGAAAGAACATGGCCACCGCGCTGAAGCAGTATGCCGCGCCGACACCGAGCGCGATGAGCGTGAACATATTCAGGCTGCGGTTCACGAGTGAACGCCAACCACGAACGAAGAACGGCCAACCCGCCCACAGCACGACCGGCGTGCTGAGGAGGAATTGTCCCCAGCGCGAGGCTTCGCCGCTCAACCACTCGACGTGGCTCCACGCAGGAACAATATGCGCCATCGCCACGATGAAGACGGGCAAGGTCATCACTGCACCGACCCAGAGGCGTCGGATCATATCGCGCAGTTCGGAATCGTCTTCCTCAACGTCGGGAGTCAGGGTTTTTGGCTCCAGAACCATGCCGCACTTTGGGCACTCACCGGGATGATCCTGCTCGATTTCCGGGTGCATCGGGCAGGTGTAAATGGTCTTGGACACGGGCTTCCAAGCGGGGTTTCGCTCCAAGGTCATGCCACACTTGGGGCACTCACCGGGTGTGTCCGACGCGACGCCAGGACACATTGGGCAGAAATACTTCGCCGTTGCCGAAGGTGTGACGATCGCTTCGTGATGATGTTGCCCACCGTGGGCGTGGCTGGGAGAACCGCCCGCCGCCCCTCCGCCGCAACAGGAATGTTCCTGCGCGCTGCGCGAGTGGTCACCTCTGGGCGTGCTTTGGTCGTGGTGTGGGTGTTTCTCCTTGGCTTCGCAGCAATCGCCGGACTCTCTGGCGTCCGTTGGCGCTCCGCCGCAGCAGGAACTGTTGCCGCCCTCCGTTTGACCTTGGGCCAAAAACGTCCTTCGGCAGTGGTCGCTGCAAAAGTAATGAGTCTGCCCGTCACGCTCGGCGCGCTGCGCCGTCGCCTCGTCCACGGTCATTCCACAAATAGGGTCGGTCTTCATTTGGGGACGGGATGATGGAACTACGGAGTCGGTACTGCGATTCGGAAGTATTGCCCGTGTGTGCCTGCTTCACCGAGGGTTGGAACTATCCGGGCCGTTATGAGCGTGGCACCATCGGCTAACGGTTGCTCCGACGTAATTTCGATGCCTTCGCTTGGTACTCCCCAATCGATTAGGTTCGACGAGGTTTCGATGCGATATTGCAGAGTCCCCGAGGCGGTGCGGCGGCGATAGCCGACCTCGATCCCCCCTTCGGGTGTCGCCTCCAAGATTGCTACTGGCGTCGCATTCGGACGGTTCGGCGAAGTGACGAAGGCATATTCGGCAAAATTACTCACGCCGTCCGCATCGAGGTCCGCCTCGGGCGCTGTTTGCTGGACCGGGGTTCCGCGTGGGAAGGCAGTCGCGGCCCATGCGTCATAGCCAGGAACCGGAACTGAATTCGGCGCTCCGAAGGTCGGTTCCTGCAGCCAGACGAGCGGTCCCGAGCCATCGGGGAATCGCCCGAACGCTACCGCCTGAGGCAGCGCGCCGAACTCGACGCGATCGGCGAAGCGCCCCAAGGAATCGTCCGCGGCCGATTCGACCAAGAAGACGTCATCCCCAAGGCTACTCAGACCAAATGGCACCAGGCAGGCTGGGTTGGCCGCATTGTCGAAGTCGGCCGACCGCAAAGTTAGTCGGCTGCCGGGTTGGAGCGAAACGCCTTCTGGTATTCGGTATTTTCGGTAGTTGTCTGACGAGTCGCTGAGGAACCAGCCGCCCACATCCACGGTTCGCCCGGTGACGTTGAGCAACTCGATGCCGTCGGTGTCGCCCGGCCCAGGCGACGCTAAAATTTCGTTGATGAGGATTCGATAGTCCGGCCCGAGCCCAGTTCCACCCGGGGAACCGTGGAATTCTGAGCTGGGCCTCCAATGATACGGTTCTGCTAGCCAAGCCGACTTGTCAGGCTCTTTCGTTGGCGCCAATTCCGGATTCTCCAGTTCCAGGCTGCTTCCTTTACCGTCCGCCCGACCGGGCCAAGCCCCCGATGTCGAATAGCCGCAGACGAGAATCGATGCACCGTCGGCGCCCCACACCTCGATGGTCTCTCCGGCGTTCGACAAAGATCCATCCCAAGGGCCGAGCACACGGAGCCCCTCGCGGAAGTACGGGGAGCCGGCTGTTTGGTAGCGGGAAGAAAACTCGGTCGGATCTTTCACGACGAGCAGGCGTTCACCCGCAGGCAGCAACGTCGCGGCAGGGAAGCTGAAACGGACGGCGTTCGAGATCACGACGCCGGACAGGTCAACTAACGAGGGAGAAGTGTTGAGAAATTCGAGAAACTCGGAGTCCGGTCGATCGAGGGGATGATAATGGATTTCCGACAGAATCAAGTTTGCGGCCGAGGCTCGAACTGTTCCCGACGGAATGAAATAGGCTTCGACCAGGGCCGACCAGTCGGTCCCCGTGTACACGCGCACCTTCACGAGCGTCGGTTCGTTAATCGTCAGCACCGAATCTGGGTTCGTGACGACCACCGCCGCGGGATTGATGGCTCCTCCGGGAAGTCGTGGATCCGAACCATCCGTGGTGAAGTAAGCCTTCCCAGTTTTTACTGTGAATTGGAGCTGGGCGCCGGCCTCAACTTCGCCCGCCGGCAGACTCAGCGTGGGAGGATCCATCGGCCACCACCCGGCGTGTTTGCGGAATTGGGCGAGCAACTTCGCGGTGCGCTGAGGAAAATAAGTGTTCCGGAGATAGTTCCACTCGTTCTTCCATTCTTCGTCCCGATCCCACGGCAGCCGACCCACCGAACTCGAGGGCTGCCACCGCGCCGTTTCCGCGATGATCGCATTGGTTAGTTCGTTCATGCGCGCTTCATAGAGCCCTCCAGCCTGGCCCGGCGTCAGAACGCCATCTCCAAAGCAATGCCGGTAAACCCGATCACGGAATAAGATGCGGAAGTCGGGAAACGTCATGAGCCGGCTAAAGATTCCATCGGGTACGTCCTGGTCGGTGCAATCGGCGTTGACGTCCTGCAGCGTGATGTCGGAGTCCTGTTGGAAGAATTTCCAACCGCCTTGATCGGGGAACTTGGGCCCCGCCGCGCTCCAGTTGTGTTGAGCCGACCAATCCCAGTCGTTCCCCGCGTAAAAGCTCAGGACCATGTAGTCACAAAGGTTAGTGACATCGATCCATCGTCGCGCCTGAGTGTAATTGGCCAGGCTGGTCTTTACGGAATTCCAAGCCGTCGTCCACGAGTCGGACGCGCCGTGCTCGCTTCCGGTGGTGGCTCCGCCCGTAAAATGGAAATCGTCAGCTTGGCCCGGAAAGTAACTGGCCATGAAGTCATCGTCGGCATGCTCGTGCACATGGTAGATACCGTGATAGGAACCGTTGAGAAACAGATGGACCTGGCGCCCGTGTTTGCCGGGCTGTCCCATCAGCAGCTGCATTTCATCGATCCAGGGATTGCGGGCCAACTGCGCATCGCCACTGCGGTTGACGGGTGGGCTTCCGTATGGCGTGGGCGGATTTTCGCGAGTGCCAAGCCAGAAAAATGTGTCGTGGGAATGGCTTCGCAGACGTAGCTCTTTGAATTCGGCTACTGCCGATTCAGGCGCCATTGAGCCGCGGGCAAACATCGGATAGCGCAGCCGCGACTGTCCGTATTCCGGCCGGAACTTCGCCGCCATACTCAGCTTGGGTGAACCCAGGCTCGTGGTGCCGGTCGCTTCCAAACCGCAATCGATTTGGAAGCCGGGTTCACGGTTCAGCGGATCGACCAGTTCGATCGACGTCCTCGTTTCCGTCGTGCTGGGACTGCCGGTCGTCACAACCGACAGCGCCGGCAACGCCATGAAAGACTCGCCCAGCAGCGGCCCATAGGTGGCGTGTCGAGTGATCGAGGACTGTAATCGCGACTGGCTGACGACCCCATCTACCCCCGGTCCGGTTGCGCCATTCACGAACAGGTATGTCTGCGTTCCGACGGGTGCGTACGCGGCCAACGGGTTGATCGCCAGGGCGCGCACGATTCGAAGTCCTCGCGTAGTGGCGGTGGTACTCGGGGAAATTGAGATGGGCCCCGAATAAATGGTGCCAGAGGTGGGCGACGGCCGCGTCCCGTCGAGTGTGTAGCGAATCGTTGAGCCGGGAATCGTGGCGCTGAGTTCCAAGGTGAACGTTTCCGTCATGAATCCGTGGGTGCGGCTGAACGTGACCCCGTTTTCACCGGCCGAGGCTCTCGCACCGTTGGACTGACCCGGCGTTGGCTGCGGCAGGAAACCCAATTCTCCGTCGGCACCCTTACCGTAGGCCACGCCAGGATATTGGGCCGGGAATCGCATCTCACTGGCCAGCGTGACACCATCCGGTCGGACGAGCCCGATCCATTCGCCGGAGGCCGACAACGAGAAATTCGCGTGCAATTTGGGAGAACCGGATACGACCGCACCGCTGCCATCGGCCAAGACAACGACGAAGCCTTTCGGGCCGAGCACTTGTTCAGGAAACCGCCATTTGCGCAGATCCTGTCGGTCGTCCGTGAGATACCAGCCGGTGAGGTCGAGCGTTTGGTCTAATTCATTGAACACCTCAATCCATTCTTGTGGTTGGCCTGATTCATCCACGATGCCGGCGACTTCACTCGCGAGGATCTCATTGAGTCGCACCTGAGGGTCCAGAACGGGTAACACGAACGCAGTCTCGATCGACAGCCCCGCCCGATCGGTCGCCCGCACACGCAAATGCAATGCCGTTACTCCCGTCGGGAGTGGGCGCGCCAACTTCACTATTCCTGCCTCCAGGGCGACCTGCGCGTTCTGGCCGTCGCCCACTCCCGGTACGAGTTCGAACTGATGCTGATCAAAATCGTCGGAATCCACGGCGGACAGCCGTCCCAACTTGGCGCCCACGATCGCGGCGCTGCTCACCGAAGCCGCATCCAACCGAATCGCCGTAGGCCCGTGCGGTTCAGCCAGAGTCAGCACAAAGGACTTCTCGAGAAGGCGTGCGGGCTCCGCCGTGTCGGTCGCCCGAATTCGTATCGAATAAGTCGTGCCTGGGGCTTGGTTGGAGAAATCAAACGGCCCTGCCAGGAGGTTGGCGCCGTCGAGCGAGAAGCGGGAGTTGTCGGTCGCGCCTTCACCCTCGACCAGGCTCAGCGCATGCAACGCGCCGAAGCGTCGATCAGCCACTTTCACGGTCGTGATCGGCAATTCCTGGGTGGGAAAAAATCGGTCAGGTTGCACGAGGATGTCGTCAGGAGTCGGCGGTGCCGTGACCCGTTCGAGCGTCAATGCTTGCCAGATCGGATTGCGATCTCCGCCTTCGTTGGCGCCGAACAAATTGCCCATCTCAATCACGAGTGAGTCGCGAGTAGCGCCAAATTGGTAGGTGTAGAGCGTCGCCCGGCTGCGGGAGTAACTTTGGCCGGGAGATCTTCCGAGGGAGGTAATTTCGTCCACCGCATTCAGCCCGTTCACGCGGATGTCCCAACGACGGTTTTCCTGGCCGTTCGCTGAGATCAGAACCTGGAGTTTGTACTCTTCGCCGGGCGTAACCGCCAAGGTCGCTCGCAGCCGTTCACCCGCGTCCGAACTAGCCCACCGAATGTCGTGGAGGATCTCCTCCAGGGCATTCGCGTCCGCACTGGCCCCGAACTCCGGTTTGGTTTGCCAAGGAGTCACCTGCTGGGGGCCTACCAAGGTTGCCCCGGGAATTCCCAAGCGATCCGGCAGAAACTCGACTCCTCGCACGCTTCGAACCGGATCGTTTGCGCTGAAGTTGATCGCATAGACGAATTGCCCATCGAGATCGAGGTCTTGCGGCCCAGAGATCTGGGTGACCTGACCCAAGAGAACCGAGGTCGCGCCACGGACTTGGAGACTTGGAAGAATTGGTCCCCAGCTCAAAGCCACAAGCCACGCCGATGAAAGCAGGACATGGCGCGAGAGAACCCCCAGCCGGTGATGGAATGGAATCACTGGATCAGTAATAGTGAATTGCCTTTCGCCACTCTGAGGCCTGTGGTTGCGGGCACACGAGCCATGATGCTGCCGACCGGCAGAGAGAACAGAGCATCTGTGCCGCTAAGAGTCGAAAAGCAAATCGTAGCCGCCGACGTGAGTCGGTGGAAGTCAGCCCGCGATATCCCCTCGGCTATGATCGAGCGACGAGATCGCGACTCCGCGGACTCACCTCCGCGGCTACTCTCTCAGAGTGCATGCTACAGCTAATTCTCTTAAGTTTGGCCACTTTTCTTTCGGTTTGCCGGTCGGCCCGGGCTTCGTAACCGACGACGTGAGTCGATGGCCGCTCAGCGCGGCATTCTAGGGATCACTGAGTGACGAGCGAACGATGGAAGCCCTGCTCCTTGGTCATCTGTGCCTTCTCCCGGGTCGCGACTCCCACGGACTAACGTCCGCGGCTACGCGATCCATTGCAACTATAGGCTGGTTTCACGGCGGCCAATTTCGGAGGTTGTCCCGGTGAACTCGAACGCACCCATTCTGCTCATGCTGGCGCTCGGCGTGGCCATCGTCGGGCGGTTCCCGGCCGACGCCGAACCACCGAGCCCCACGAGGGATTCCCTTCCATCGTCGTCCCGGGCGATTCTGCTCGCCGAAGCGCAGCCACATCGGGCGACGTTCCTCGGAAATCCGCAAACTCGGTTTGCC
This sequence comes from Verrucomicrobiales bacterium, assembly GCA_003445095.1. GTDB lineage: Bacteria > Verrucomicrobiota > Verrucomicrobiia > Limisphaerales > UBA9464 > UBA9464. The sequence goes on along the minus strand of DLVS01000326.1, from coordinate 1,211 downwards.
CCGCCGCTAGAGCGCCCCAGCGATTTGCGAGCTCGCTTCCGTGACGAGAAGCTCAAGCCCGATATTGCGGTCATTCTTGCCGAGTGGGGTTGGAAGGGGAATCTGGAGGATCTCCATTACGCGGCGCTGACTGCCGAAATCACGGAAGTCCAATTGCCGTACGGCACGCGAATGCCCTTCATGTCATCTCGGAAGGACGGCAAGCCCATCTGTTTGCGGGACGTCATCTGGGAAGGAAAACATCCGGCGCCGGCGTACGTATTCACGTTTTCTTCCAACGGTCGCAAATATCGCTGCGTCACTCCCAAAGCGTGTAGCAACTTCTTTATCGAAGATCTCGGGCCCGAACTTTCTCGACTCGAACTGGTCAAAACCATGCCCGCCGAGACCAGTGTTTGCGATCCGTTCGAAATGCAGTTGATCGTACGCAACACGGGTCGCGTGATCCTTAACCGAATTCAGATCACGGACGCGCTGCCCGCTGGACTGCTCACCGCCGACCAGCGTTCGGCAACCAACTTCGATGTGGGCACACTGCGTCCGGGGGCGAGTCGAGAATTCCGTTTCCACGCCCACGCCACTGCGGCCGGTCGATACGAGAATCGGGCGCAGGTGACTTCGGCCGAGGGTGTCGGCGCCGAAGCGACGGCCAGCACGTCGGTCCGGGCCCCAATCCTCGCTCTCGAGTGTGAGGCGCCCGGGCAAGTATACCTCGGCCGCCCGGCTCGGGCGTGTCTCACGCTCCGCAATACGGGTGACGCCGCCGAATCGAAGGCGACCGTGACTCTTCCCCTTCCGGCCGGCGCCGTCGTCGTTGACGTGAGTGAGGGGGGGGTGACATCACCCACCGCGATTACCTGGGAGCTGGCGAATCTGGCACCCGGCGCGAATCACCAAATGTGCGCGACACTTTCGTTGCCTCAGCCCGGCGCACTTTCGCTCGTGCCAGAGGCCAAGGGGTTGTGTGCCCCGCGAGTTCAATCCGCTTGCGGGACTCGAGTCGCCGGCGTCCCGGGAATCCTAATCGAGGTAGTGGATTTAGAAGACCCGGTCGAAGTGGGAAACAATGTGGTCTATGATATTCGCGTCCTCAACCAAGGTTCTCTCCCGGGAACTAACCTGCGACTGGTCTGCACCATCCCGGCCAGCCAGGAATTTGTCTCGGCAACCGGGGCCACTTCGGCTCGAGCTGACGGCAGGCCAGTGAACTT